>CAZFOX010000043.1:0-541 GCA_964520565.1 uncultured bacterium
AATGGCACCGGCGATTGAACCCATGGATCTAGTTTTCTCCCGATCCTCTAGCGGACGCCATCCGCCAGACCGCACAGGCCACGCCGCTGATCGTATTAATCCCCGCATTGGTGGCGGTTGGCATTGTACAGAACGAAGTGATCCCGGCCGCCATCGAGCGCAGCGGATTGCAGGACCGAATCGTGTATCCGGGAGACGCCATCCTGCCCGATACGGAATTAGAAAAAACCGTCCTGGATTATGTCCGTCAAGGGATCGTTCGAATCGATTCCTCTTCATAAACTCGCCATAGGCATCTGGACACATTTCACAATCCCCATCATCATAAGACAGGAATCTGTGGTTTCCGGAAGCCGGGATAATCGGTATCCCTGAAAACCGGATATTGCGAAATAAAGGGATTTGTATTGGTGGAGGATATCCGGGATGACGAACAGCGGTCAGGAGAAATTCAATCCTTATACCATAACCGAACAGACCGAAGTATTGATCTTGGGCGGAGGACAGGGAGCGCGGTTGTATCCGCTGACCAAGGAGAGAG
>CAZFOX010000043.1:551-7487 GCA_964520565.1 uncultured bacterium
GTAGCGGGCAAGTTCCGCTTGATCGATCTTCCCCTGAGCAATTGCCTGCACTCCAACCTGCCTCGTATTTACATTCTAACGCAATTCAATTCGGATTCTTTGCATCGCCATATCGCGCAGACATACCGGTTCGATTCGTTCTCGCGCGGGTTTATCCAGATTCTGGCGGCCCAGCAAACGCCGGAGAACAAGGACTGGTTTCAGGGGACGGCGGATGCGGTACGTCATGCGCTGCGACGGTTCGTACATCGCCGTCCCAAGTACGTGTTGATTCTGTCCGGAGACCACTTATACAGCATGGATTACCGGCAGATGCTGCGAACGCATATCAACAACAATGCCGACATGACCATCTCGGTCCTGCCGGTGAACCGCAACCGCGCTTCCGATTTCGGTATTCTTCAAGTGAACGAAGAAGGCCAGATCGTCGCCTTTCAGGAAAAACCCTCGGCGGAGGATCTGGATCGCCTGAAAGTGCCCGGCAACTTGTTTGAAAAATACCGTATGGATTCCAAAGGGCGCGAGCATATCGCCTCGATGGGAATTTACGTCTTCAACCTGCAAACCCTATCGGAAGCGCTGGCGGAACACGCCACCTCCGATTTTGGCAGGCACCTGATTCCCGCGTTGATTCAATCCCGGCGCGTGTTCGCCCATTTCTTCGACGGGTATTGGGAAGATATCGGAACGATCCGTTCCTTTTACGAAGCCAATCTGGCGCTGACCAAACCGGTGCCGGAGTTTAATTTCTACGACAATCGGCATCTTGTTTATTCCCGCCCTCGATTTCTACCGGGCACCAAAATTAATCAAGCCACCATCCGAGCCTCTATTATCGGCGATGGCGCAATCGTATCGGGAGCGGTCATTGAAGACTGTATCATCGGTCTGCGCGGCGTTATAGCCGAAAACGCCCAATTATACCGAACGATCATGATGGGTTCCGATTATTACGATTCCGACGAACAGGGCGAAGAAGATATTCCCGGCGACGCTCCCCCGCTAGGGATTGGCCCCCGATCGATCGTCAAAAACGCAATTGTCGATAAAAACGCCCGCATCGGATCGGACGTCCGGATTCTTAACGAAGCCGGCATCCAGACAGCGGACGGCCCGAATTTCTGCATCCGGGACGGAATCGTTGTGATTCCACGGAGCGCTATTATTCCTTCGGGGACAGTGATTTGATCGTATTGGACGTTATCGCATTCCGTTCGCCCTGAAAAGCGATCCGCCCCTCTTCCAACACCAAAACGCGACGAAGAGAGGGAATCCATTCTTCCGGGTGGTGCGTGACGAACACCAGCCGGGTCGAGGTGCCAGCGAGCGATTCGAGCAAGCCGAGAAATTCGGCTTTAGCAACGCCATCCAGGCCGTTGCAGGGTTCATCGAGCAGGAGAATATCCGGACTCTGAACCAGCGCCCGCGCCAGAAGAATCTTGCGAAACTGTCCGTATGAAAGCGAGTGAACTTCCCGCTCCGCCAGGTCTTCGATGCCGAAATATTCGATCCAACGCCGTGCGGCGGCTTTCATCGCTTCCGTCGTTTCCTGCCAAAGCCCCACGCTGGCGAAAAATCCCGACAGCACCGTTTCTTCGCCGGTGAGGTTGTATTCGTAATCGGCCTGAAGATGGGCGGAGAGGAATCCGATTCGTCTTCGGATTTCCCAGACGTCCGTTTCCCCATCCGGGATACCAAACCGGCGGATATGGCCGCCGAGTGCGGGATGCAAACCGCCGTATAGCAGGGAGAGGAATGTGGATTTCCCCGATCCGTTGCCGCCCAACACCGCCCAATTCTCATCCGCCATCATCCGCCAGCCGATTTGATGCAAGACTTTCCGTTCTCCCCGGTACACATCCACATTTTCGAGGCAGAGCAGTTCGGCGGGCGGTCCAGCCTGTGTTACTTTCTTCTCTTCCACTCCCCGGAACGCTGGGGGACGGGGTGTCGGATGGGAAGACGAACGAGTGGTTTCGATCCATTCCGGCGTGAGGACACAACTGCGTTCGCCCTGCCGGACGATACGTCCTCGATCGAGAAGCAGGACATGCGAGATGGATGGAATCAGTTCGTCGAGGCGATGGGTGATGGAAATCAGTTGAACGCCGCTTTGAGCCAGGTTTTCCATGAATTCAAACAGATTTCTACGCGAGGGAATATCCAGGCCATTACAAAACTCGTCCACAACCAAAAGGCGAGGCCGGGATACCAGAGCGCGGGCGATCAGGATTTTGCGCCCCTCACCGCGCGACAGTTCCAGAAAGGAGCGATCCCATAAAGAAGCGACACCCAGATTGTCCACGATTTGGCGTGCATGTTCGATCTGGGAGAGAGTGCACTTCTGAAACAACCACACGCTGTTGGTATACCCCGTCAGGACGATTTCCCCGGCGGTGAGATTCCATTGATGGCGCGTGTAGGAATCCTGCAACTCGGCAGAAACGATGGGAACGCTTTCGCGTACGCCGAGGGGAGTGGTTCGTTCTTCGCCGTCGAGGCGGTAGAGGCGCCGCCCCCCCTGCGTTGGATCGGGCCAGACCTCGCCGCGAATCAATCGAACCAAGGTAGTTTTCCCCGCGCCATTGCCACCAAGAAAGGCCCAGTTTTGACCGGGATACAGTTGCCAGGTTATATCCGTCAAAACCGGTTTTCCCCCCAGCGATACACGAACATCCTGGAGTTGAATCAGACAATGATGACTGTGCGAATCCTTGTTGCTATCGTTCATTTCAATTCCAGCCGCCATAAACCAGACGCGTTGTGAATCAAACACCCTACGTGCCAGGCCGCATGCCGCAATCCAAGTATTACCGTGAAAGTGTAATTCCCGTTTACCCAGGGTAAAGTTGTGATAGATTGAATAGCCTCTCCGAGGTGTGGTTTCAATTCATTCACGAGGGTATTCTTATGAAACGACGTCAATTTATCTCTACGGCCGCCATTGCCGCGGCAGCGTCCGCGTCCGCCACGGCTTCCGATGCGCCCTCCACAGCCCAGTACCTGGAACTGCGGCATTATCAAACCTTGCTGGGCGACAAGAAGGGACGATGGAACAAGTTTCTCCAGGAAGCGTTGATCCCCGCCTGGAACCGGCTGGGGATCGGCCCCGTGGGAGTATTCAGCGTGATGTACGGGAAATCGAGCCCCAGCCTGTACGTGTTGCTGCCGCATCCCTCGCTGGAATCCGCGGTGCAGGCCACACGCAAGACGCTGGCCGATGAGGAATTTCTGAGCAAGGGTGCGGAGATCGTCAATACGCCGATGTCCGATCCCGCTTACGTTCGATACGAAAGCATTCTGATGCGGGCTTTCGACGGCATGCCGAAGGTTGAGGTTCCCGAATCGGTAAAGGGCAAGAAAACGCGTATTTTCGAGATGCGCACTTACGAAAGCCATAGCGAAATGAAAGCCAAGAAAAAGGTCTCCATGTTCAATGAAGGGGGCGAGATCGAAATATTCCGTAAAACCGGCCTCTATCCGGTGTTTTTTGGCGAGACGCTGTTCGGCCCGCAGATGCCCTGTCTGACGTATATGCTGGCTTTCGAGAATATGGAAACGCGCGACGCCAACTGGAAAACCTTCGTTAATTCGCCGGAATGGAAAGAATTGAGCCCCAAGGAAGAGTATAAGGATACCGTTTCGAACATCTCCGATCTGATTCTGCGTCCGGCAGACTGTTCGCAGATTTAAGGCGATTCCGCCTCCCAGACCATCGTAGAGACGTAGACCTTTTTATCGTGAAAGGCACGGAAGCGGGTCACTTCGCGGCGGCCGGTTTCGTGGAATCCGAAGTGCTCGAAAACCTTCTGGGTGCGCCGGTCGTCGAAGGTCTGGATTTGCCCGTAAACCCGGCGGGTGTGTGTTTGCTCGACATAGGCCATGAAGGCCTTGAAGAGGCGCAGCCCCACTCCGGCGTTGCGGTATTCGGGCAACAGATTGAAATGAAAATGAGCAGCCTTTTTCGGGGTGGCGGGCGTCTCGCGGCTGCCCCGACAGACGCACCAGCATAAAAATGCACGGCTGGCGGCATCGTACTTTCCCGTCAGCCATCGACCGATCACCCGGGGGACAATCGTGGCGAGAATCCACTTTTCCACGGCGGCGTGATAGCGGTAACGAAGGCAACCGGTGAGATATCCGGCCACCCGGCCATCCACTTCGGCCACAAAGGTACTCTCCGGTTCCCAATCGGTGTAATACCGGGTAAAGAAATCGGCGAACGTTTCGCGGTCATTGAACAGCGGATCGACCGGATTTCCCTGGAAACCGGTCTCGCAGCAGATGTGGCGGATGGCCTCGCGGTCAGCGGGTGAGTAGGGCCGAATAACGATAGGCATCGTCGCAGGGGCTTTCTTCGGGATCGGTAAATTCCTCTACCGGACGGCCATCGAGGATATGCCGGTAGAGGGCAAAGAGACGGCGAAGAGTTGTTTGAATGGAAAACTGCCGTACTATTCGCAAGCGCCGTTCTTCCGGGAAGGCGCTGCAATCGGCGGCTTCCGCCTGAAGAACGCCTAGCGCCAGGTCGGCGGGAGAGGACGATTCGGCCATGATACAGGGCGATTCGCCCGCTACGGTGTCGTCCAATCCACCCCCGCGAACTGCCAGAACCCGCGTTCCACAGGCTTGGGCTTCGAGCGAGGTAATGCCGAACGTTTCGTAGATCCCCGCATGAACGAAAAGATCGGCGGCGGTGTAATAGGCCGTCAACTCTTCACTGGAATTGCTATACCGCCGCCAACTCACGTCGCGGCGTTGCGAGACGGTCTTTTCGACAAAACCCCGCAGTTCACCATCGCCGACCAGCAAGAGATGATAGCGGCGTGCGGGAGACGCCCGGCGGGATAGTTCTTCCATCATGCCGCTCAGGCAACGAATGTTTTTTTCCCGCGCCAGTCTTCCGACGTATAGAAGAAGACGGTCTTCGGGCTGGAGGCCGAGTTCCCTTCGCACCGCTTCTCCCGCCGGATTGGGGCGAAACACAGAGACATCGGTTCCGAGTGGAATACAAACCACCCGCTGGATGCCGCATTCGGTCAGAACGTTCCGCAGGCGGCGGCTGGCAACGACCGTCACACTCATGCGGTTGTATAGATTGACGATGTAACGCTGGACAGCGTTGGATAGTATCCGTTCCACCGCCGGACTGCAAAAGCGGCGGATGGTACGCCCCAACGCGCGGGGAAAATCGGAATGGTAGAACGCGGCCACCGGAATTCCATGCCGCCGCGCCGCTTCCAGCGCAATCCAGGCGGAGCGGTAGGGGTCGCCCACCTCGATCAAATCGGGACGTTCATCGTCTACAATCGATAAGATGCGCGAACGATTGAGC
Source organism: uncultured bacterium (assembly GCA_964520565.1). GTDB lineage: Bacteria > Hinthialibacterota > Hinthialibacteria > Hinthialibacterales > Hinthialibacteraceae > CAZFOX01. The sequence goes on from CAZFOX010000043.1 coordinate 5,887, forward strand.
AACATGCGGTAACTCAGCGATCCGAGCAACCGCATGGATTGGATTCCGATCAGTTTGGATTGATAAACCGTTTGCACGGTATTTCGATCGGAGGGGACGATAACGATATGCTCGATATCCGGGCAACCGGCCAGATACCGCATTTTATCATCCAGATAGCGGCGAACGCCGCCTCCCAACGGACTATAAAACTGAACGACGTCGCAGAATTTCATATTGATTCGCATTCTCCGCGGATACCATTCCGCGCGTTCCTCCGGTTTTCCCTTCGGCCTCATTCAGCGGCGAATCCGTTCACCTTTCGATTATGCGTAAGATCAGGAATCTGTCTACTGCCGCGGTTTTAAAAAACAGCCGGAAATAATTGAAATTCGGGTATCAGAAAATTCTTTCAAGGCTCCCAAAGCGTTTTGAGAGAGAAACTCGCAGAATCGGATTGAAAAATCTCCTTGCCGGATCGATTTTGTTGGGATACAATAATCGGCTGATTGTCCATTTTTCGAGTAAGGATCGATTTCTATGCATGATATGTTTCAGCGGCGTAAGAGTGCCGCCGGTTTTTGTCTATTTCTGGCTTTCGTTTTTGTTTCCTCTACATACAGTGAAGATAACAATCCGCAATTGAGCAGTTTGCTGGTCAAAGACGCTTTTCAGAAAGGCGTTAACGATTATTTATCCCGCGATTGGACCAGCGCCGAAAAGGCATTTCGCCACTGCCTGGAGCGGGAACCCTCCAACGCCGAATATATGTGCTGGCTGGCGCAGTCGATGGCGCTGATCCTCGCCGAACGGGCCATGAAGGGAGCGACACCGCTTTCGCTGCTGCCGGACGGGCGCGCGGTGAACGCTCTGTACGACCGCGCCATGGAAATCGATCCCCGCAGCCAACGTGCGCGCATCGGGCATGCGGTGATCCTGCGCGATATTCCCGGATGGCTGGGAGGAAGCGTTAAGAAAGCGGAGGAAATCCTGCGCGGCGTCTTGAAAGACAATCCCAACAATCTGTCGGCCCTTCATTATCTGGGAACCCTCTATCTCAAGAATCATAAGAAATACGAAGAAGGCATCGAATATCTTCAAAAAGTTCTCGATACCGCTCAAACCCTCGAACTAACCGAGGAAGAGCGCCTGAATCTGGCGCGCACTCATCACGCACTCGGGAACGCCTGCCTGATCAATCTGGACGATCCCGTCCGGGCGATCCCCTACCTGGAAAAATCGCTGGAGATCGACGCCCGTTCGCCTGTCGTTCTGATGGATTTGTCGGAAGCCTACCGCCAAGCAGGCCGGACCGACGATGCCAAAGCCACTCTTCGCCGGGCGGCGGACATCATTCAGAAAAATGAATACAAGCGATTCAAAAACGACCTCGCCAAAGCCGCCCGCAAATTGGGTATGAAAAAAGAACTGGGCAGCTAGTTTCCAAAAATTTCACCCGTTCCGTAACAGCATCCTTGCACATAATGTGTTGATTTTTGAACAACTGTTATGGTGTACTGTAACACAATAACACTATTTTTTCAAAAAAATGAACTTTTATGCCGGGTTTCCATCGTGATTTGCCCCTATCATAGGGATTTCGGGTGGGGAAAAATGGGTTA
>CAZFOX010000043.1:7497-14091 GCA_964520565.1 uncultured bacterium
AATGAGGGGGGAAGTGCGGGTTAAAGCGAATTGTTGCGGTGGCTACGTTTCGTTATGAGCATAGACTATCCCGACTCCTCTTTGTTTCGTTTCGAGCCGATTCTCCCTTGTTTCTGACTCGCTGTCTGCCCAATCGGGGGAACGTCATCCACCTCACTTTACAAATCACCCTGCGTAATAAAAATACTCGAAGAACACAAAGTATTTAAATATCAGAATGAGGGGAAGCGCCATGCACAAAAAAAGCGTAGAACTATTAAACAGAGCGGTCGCGGACGAGTTGAGTGCCGTTCATCAGTATATGTACTTTCACTTTCACTGCGACGATCAGGGCTTCGATCTATTGGCTGGATTATTTAAACGCACCGCCATCGAAGAGATGCTCCACATCGAGCGTATCGCAGAACGCATTCTCTTTCTCAAAGGCGAAGTCGAATTGGCGGCTTCCGCGCCGGTCAAGAAAATTCACACCGTCAAGGAAATGCTGGAATGCGCTGCAAAGATGGAAGAACAAAGCGCGTTGGATTACAACAAGTACGCCAACGAGTGCGCGCAGAACGCCGACTCGGTCACCAAGAAACTGTTCGAAGAACTGGTGATCGACGAAGAGAGGCATTACGACCAGTACGACACGGAGTTGGAAAATTTGGACAAGTTTGGAGATAACTACCTGGCCCTGCAATCCATCGAGCGCAGCAAAACCCGAGCGGCCAACATTCCCGCGGAATAAATTCCGCACTTCTTGGTATAAGACGGTTCATACCGCTTGCGCAACTCGTTTTTTTTACAATCACGATCATCGCAAAACATTCACGCCGTGGCGGCCGAGAGTCTCTATCGGCCGCCACGGTTTGATTGAAAGTTATGCAGGGTGGGCATAAAGCAAAGCGTAGATCCTCACAACGCCGACTTAAAGATTGGAGGGAAAAAATCAACCCATGCCGTAATACCGCCGGATTGTATCCACACGTTGTAGTTGTTGGGGGGGGGGGGCAAAACTCTGCGCCGCTTTTTTTTGAGCCCTCATTTCACCGCCACGGCCACCAGGGTCAGGTCGTCTCCCTGATCGCCGCCCTGGTAGCGTTCGATTTTCTCAAACAGTATGCCGATTGTCTCGCCGGCAGGCAGATCGCCGGTCTGCCGAACCATTTCCAGAAATCCTTCCCGTTCGAGAAGGGTGCGATGTTCGTTTCGGGCCTCGATAAAACCATCCGTATAGAGAATCACCTTATCGCCCGAGGAGAGATTGACGCGAGTTTCGTTGTTTTCGTTTTTTAATAATTTTTCTACCACCCCGATAATCGGCACGTTCGAACCATACGTTTCCAATTCCTTGGCGCCGTGTCGCCAGATCAAAATTTCGGGGTGTCCGGCATTGCAGATTGTGATCGCTTTTTCTTCCATATCGATCGAACAGACGATCATGGTGATAAACATGTTGGTTCCACTGACGGTTTTTTCGATGTACCGGTTCACCAGATCGATGACGTTGGACGGCGGGCGATCTTCGGCCAGGCGCATTTGCAATTGATTGTGAGCGAGATGGGCGATGAACGCCGCCGTGACGCCGTGCCCGCTGACGTCGTAAATCGCGACGGCGATCTTCTTGTCGCTGTATTTATGGACGGTCAGGTAATCGCCGCCGATCTCGATCATGGGTTGATACCGGTAACGCAAGGTGAGAAACGGCGTGTCGATCTCTTCGGGCAACAACCGCTTCTGGAAGAGCGCCGCGTGATGGAGGTCGTCGTCCAACTGCCGTTTCTGATCCCGGAGTTTATGTTCCAGGATGCTGCGCTCGAGAACGCGGGTGATCACTTTCATCACGTAGGGAAGATCGAGCGGTTTGGTCAGAAAATCGGACGCGCCGTTTTTCATGGCTTCCACCGCATAATCGATGCTTCCGAATCCCGTCATGATGACGATGGGAATATCGATTTTCCGGCGCGCCATTTCTTTCAGCAGGCGGAGGCCATCCATCTTCGGCATTTCGATATCGCTGACGATCAGGGACGGTTCGGTGTCTTCAAGAAGAGCCAGCGCTTCCAGACCATTGTTTGCTTCCAGAAAATCCATCCCCTGCGACTGAACGAAATCGGCCAAAATTTTTCGATTCAGTTTATCGTCGTCCACTATCAGGATCAGTGTTTTATCGTCGATCATCGGAGTATCCGTCCTCGAATTCCGGTTTCGCTCGCGTGTGCGATTTCGTCATTCCTTTTCGTATTCTAATTCCCCTCTCGTAGAAAGATACGGATTGACTCGAATTTACACGACTGGTTAAAACCGGATCGATTTAGGGAGGAAAGGCTTTACAATCCCTTGTATAATGGAAGAATTGCCATTACGTCCATTCAGACAGGTGGAATTCATGAAAGAAATTCACCCCAAAATTAAAATCGCCATACTGCGCATTCTCCGCGACGCCAACCATCCCATCGGCAGTGCGGTCATCGCCCGCGAACTGAGAAGCCATGGATTCGATCTCAGCAGCCGTTCCATCCGCCTCTATCTGCAATATCTCGAAGACCGGGGGCTGGTGGGCAAAGCGGCGCGAGGACGCGAGGGCGGACGCGGAATCACGCCCAAGGGCATTATCGAAATCCGGGACGCCCAGGTTTTCGACCGGGTGGGGTATACCGCGGTCAAGATCGATGCCCTGGCCTGCCAAACCACTCTTCATCTGGCCGTTCGCACCGGCCTGATCGTTTTGAATGTATCGGTGCTCGACGAAGACGCTCTGCCGCAGGCCGTAGACGAAATGCTAGCGGTTTTTGAAGCGGAACTCGGCATGGGCGAGTTCCTGACGCTCTGCCGCCAGGGCGAATGCCTGGGTAATTTCCAAATTCCCAAGGGGAAAGTGGGCGTTGGAACCGTCTGCAGCGTCACTCTCAACGGCGTGTTACTCAATAATGGAATTCCCATGATGTCCCGTTTCGGTGGCGTTTTGGAATTCCACAAGAAACAATGCACCCGCTTTACGGATGTGATCGACTACGCGGGAACTTCGCTCGATCCCCTGGAAATATTTATCAAAGGAAAACTGACCAGCGTCCGCGAAACCGCCCGGACGGGCAACGGGCTCATCGGAGCCAGTTTTCGCGAAGTTCCTTCGCCGGTTGTCACGAACGTCGAAGCAGTACATCGCAAACTGAAAATGATGGGCCTCGGCGGGATCCTGCTGATCGGAACGCCCAATCAACCCCTACTCGATTTTCCGGTTCAGGAGGGTCGCACGGGGATTATCGTCGCCGGCGGCCTGAATCCAATCGCCGCCGTCGAGGAGGCGGGAATCCCCACCGCCAGTCATGCGCTCAGTACGTTGTATTCCTTTGAAAAATTATTTCACTTCCGCGAATTGAAAAAACGAGTTGCCAACGGGGATTATTGAGAGAATTTTCTGGCCGGAACCGCAATCCCACGGCGGCCACGCCGATCCGAATTCCTCCTATGGTTTCGCTCCTCCATTTCCCTGAAAGATCGGAGCGAACGGTTGGACGGCGGCCAGGTATGAATCCCACTGGGGAAACGGCTCGAAAAGTATTAAACAGGCTTTACCCTCCCTACGATCGATGAAGGCATAAGGCTCGCGATGGAGCCAGGGGGGATTGGTAGTATCCCATTCCTCCGGCCAGTTTTCCTTCCCCACGATCACGGTTCCCGGTTTTTGCCAGAGGAAAAGAAGCGTGTTTTCTGCGGCTTTTGGATGGATGGGTTCAAGGGCAGTGCGCCATGCTTCGTGGGAAATCGTTCCGGTGGCGCCCTCAATCAGATCGTTGCACCGGTCTTTGGCTTCCAGAAATACGGCCATCGCATCCCGGATCGCCGATTCGGGAGCGGATGAAAGCGGATTTTGAAACATGCGGGGCCAGAAGAAGTAAAAAGCAATCGCCAGGAAGAAAACCACAAAAGTGAAATCCCATCCAAACAGGCGGCGGGCAGATTGTCCGGCGTCCATTTCCCGCAGTGATCGGCGGGGTGGTCGATTGGGATCGAGATAGTGATATTGCGCCATGATTTTGCGTTTCGCTGCCGTCCATTTATCCAGAATTAAAAAGCCCATCTCTCTGGCGAGCCAATGCTGGAGTCGATCCGCTTCTTATGATACCATAATCCCCAATATTATGGGCAGCCAGATACCGCCTCTCGACACGATTGCATCGATGTACAAATTGAACGTTCGGCCCCTGAACGGCCGTTGGACGTTGGAGGAGGCGTATGCCTTTTGCCGTGCGCTGACGGTGTCGCATTACGAAAATTTTCCGGTCGGTTCGATGCTGGTTCCCAAAAAGAAACGTCCTTATGTCTATGCAATCTATGCCTTCGCACGCATCTCAGACGACTTCGCCGACGAAACCCAATACGAAGGCCGCCGGCTGGATTACCTCAACGGCTGGGACGATCTGTTGAGCCAAGCGTATGAGGGACGCGCCGATCATCCGGTTTTCATGGCGCTCGCCGATGCAGCGGAAAAATGCGAACTGCCTATCGATCTTTTCCGGGGACTGCTTCGCGCCTTCAAGCAGGATGTGACCGTTAAACGCTACGAGACGCTCGACAGCGTCATCCAGAGTTATTGCCGCTTTTCCGCCGATCCCGTGGGGCGCTTGATTCTGCATCTGTTCGATTACCGGGATGAGGAGAGGTTCCATCTCTCCGATTGCATCTGCACCGCCCTGCAGTTGACGAATTTCTGGCAGGATGTGACCATCGACCTCAAAAAGGATCGCATTTATATTCCCCTGGAGATGATGCGCGCCGAGGGGTATACCGTGGACGATCTCTTCGCCCGGGTTTACGATGGCCGCTTCCGGCGGATCATGAAAGAACTGGTGGATCGCACCTGGGCGCTTTTCGATGAAGGGTATCCGCTGCTGGATAGCGTTCGTTGGCCGTTGAACGCGGAACTGCGTTTCACCTGGCTGGGAGGAATGACGATCCTCTCCCGCGCCCGCCGGAGCGAATACAATGTTTTTGATAAAAGGCCCAAACTATCCAAGTGGGATTTCGCCGTCTCGGGTGGGCGCGCCTTGTGGGGCATCGATAGCAAACGGCGGCGTTGGAAGCATCTCTTTGAAGCGGCCGATTCCGCCGCGCAATGAACGAATGGCAGGAGATGGGATCGTTGGATAGCCATCAATTCACGCGGGAGAAAACCCGGAAGAGCAAGACGAATTTTTATTATTCGTTTTTGTTTCTGCCCAAGGCGAAGCGCGACGCGATCTTCACCGTGTATTCGTTTTGCCGCCAGACCGACGATATCGTCGACAGCGCCTCGTCTCCCGAATCGGCGCGCGTCCCGCTAGACGCCTGGCGCAAGGAACTGGACGCCTGTTTCGAACGGAAACCCACTCATCCCATCACCCAGGCGCTGCAGGATGTGGTGGAACGGTTTTCCATCCCCTGCGAGTACTTTCACGAGTTAATCGACGGTTGCGAGATGGATCTGGCTATCCGGCGTTATGAAACTTTTGAGGACTTAAAAACCTACTGCTACCGGGTGGCGAGCGTGGTGGGGCTGATCTGCATCGAAATTTTCGGCTACCGCAATCCCAACACCCGCGATTACGCCGTCAACCTGGGGATGGCGTTGCAACTGACCAACATCCTGCGCGATGTGGGAGAAGATATCCGTAACGGGCGCATTTACCTGCCCGCCGAAGACCTGGAGCGGTTTGGGTATGGGGAAGAAGACCTCCAGCGAGAAATCTACAATCCGGCTTTTGTCGAGCTGATGCGTTTTCATGCCATGCGTGCTCAGGATTATTACGATAAAGCCAACGCACTTTACGACCGCCGCGATCATCATCTTCTGTTTCCCGCCGAAATCATGAAGAAGATCTATTACCGTCTTTTCGAAAAAATCGCGCGCGCCGATTACAATGTATATGCGAATCGCATCCGGATTCCCAACCGACAAAAGATGTCCATCGCCCTGACGACTTTCCTGGGCAGTCAATTACGCCGAGTCTTCCAATGGCCGTTGACGCCGTCGTGATCGGTGGGGGGCTGGCGGGACTCTCGGCGGCGGTCTCGCTGGCTCGCCACGGTGTGCAAGTGTTGCTCCTGGAGAGCAAGAAATTTCTGGGCGGACGCGTCTATTCGATCCGCGACCGGAAAACCGGCGACTGGATCGACAACGGCCAACACGCGCTGATGGGGTGTTACCATCAAACCTTCGATCTCTTACGCGAACTGGGGACTTTGGGGGGCGTTTCTTTTCAGCCGCGAATCAGAGTCCCTTATCGCGGCGCGGATGGAATGCGCGACGAATTACGCGGTTACCCACTCCCCGGCCCGTTCCATCTTCTCGGCGGCCTTCTGTCGATGCGTTCGCTGTCCTGGAAAGACAAACTTTCTGCGCTTTATTTCGGAGCACGAACGAAAATGGATCGTTCGGCGAGAGAGGATGAAACCGTATCTCAACTTAGCGACCGGCTGGGGCAATCGCCTATATTACGCAAACGGATGTGGGATCCCATCGCCCTGTCGGCACTCAATGAATTGGTGGACTGCGCTGACGCCGGATTATTTCGGACCGTATTACGCCAGGCGTTTTTCTCCTCCTCTGCCGATTCGCGCATGGCGCTGGCC
>CAZFOX010000044.1:0-13905 GCA_964520565.1 uncultured bacterium
TTCGAATTCTTCCGGGCTTTTTTCGTGTTGATAGATCCATAACCAATAATGCCCATCGCACGAGAAGCGGCTCTGAAAATCCTCCGGTTCGTTTTCGGTTTTATCCGCCAGATCGAGATAGTAATCGAGCATGCGGATGAACGCCTGATGATAGGTCTCTGCATCCGCCGACCAGATATAATCGGTATGATCGTCGCAGGCGATGTATATTCTTTTGGGTTCGGAATATGCCGCTATGCCGAGTAGGCAGAAAAAGGCGATCCAAGGTTTTCTCATTTTTACACTCCCATTCACTCTCCTAAATTCCCACGATGATTTTATCCCAATTCAGGCCCACTCATTCCATAAACGAATTCCGGTTTTCCCGGGTATTTATTCTCTCCCTTGAACATCCGAATGAAGGGACGTTGCTGCTGAAAACCTATCGATTCCAGTAAGGATCGTACATGAGGGTTGGGTTCTATGATGTCGATAAAGATACGTTCCGGGCGGCGCTGGACGATGGCCGATTGCAATAACAACCGGGCGGTTTCCGGGTCGTCCGCTACCCACGGGCCGATGTGGAATGCGTTGGTTCCTTCCCGTGCCATGATATAACCCGCGATTCGATCCCCGCGGCGAATACAGTATCCCCATTGCGGGTAGAACTTCATGTAGGAATCGAGAACGGATTTTCGGGATGCGCCAAAGATCGGAGCATCGTAAGCGTTTAATAGAACGAGGTCTTCCAGTTGGATTGGCGTTACCTCGCCTGAGGTTTGCGGCGAGGAGATGGAATGGCATTCCATGCGCGCCGCACCGTATTCGTCGTGGAAACCCAGGGTATCGTACAGCATCTTGCCGGCGGGGGTGGCGTCCAGTTTGACGGTTAATCCACGATTTTCCAAATGTTCGATCCCGGCATTCAACAATCGGGTTCCGATTCCCATACGCTGGCAGTTCTTGTCGACAATAACCATCGCCACCCAACCGAACCGGTCTTCGTATGAGATGGTGCATGCCGTCCCTACGACCTGATTTTCGCGTACCGCTACAAAACAGCCTAGCGAATCGTATGAGAGAAATCTCTGCCAATCGGCTAGAGTCTGGTTCCAGCCGGTCTGTTCGCGTAATCGCTGGCAATCGGGGAAATCGGTTTCCTGCATGACGCGTAATTGAATGCTGGATTTTTCCGGATCGTTCATTGGACGGTTACTCCCGTTGAAATTGGCTCCACTATACCATAAGAAAATATTTTTGAAAAGTTGTTGACGGAAAGAGAAATATCTACTACTGTATTATTGTGATAGTACAATAGGGCAGTGAGAAGGCAAAAAGATTGTGGGTTTTGCAGCTGGGTGGAGGCCTCGTTCTCTCATATAACCGAGGTTCGTACTCAATCCGCGTTGTCTGATGGAAGAATTCGGCCGCATCGTCCAGGCGTCCCGGCGCATTCCGCGTGGCGACAGTATGAGATCCCAAAGGGGATGGTAGCGAATCATGTTGATCACCATCGATCCATCGAACGGCGTGCCGATTTTTCTGCAGGTCGTGTTGCAAGTGAAATATAAGATCGCCAACGGCGTTCTCAAAGAAGGAGACCGCTTGCCCACGGTGCGGGAAATGGCCGGGAAACTATGCATTAATCCCAATACGGTAGCCAAGGCCTATGCGGAGTTGGAGCGGGGCGGGATTATCGTCACCCGGCGGGGAATGGGATCCTTCGTAGCCGATAAATCGGTCGTTATCAAAAAGGCCGAACGCTTGAAAATGGTATCACAACACCTGGAACGGGCTTTGACCGAAGCCTATCACCTGGATATCTCCATCGAGGAAGTCGAACAGCTGTTTCAACAGGAAATCAACCAGATGCGGAAGAGGAGACCCTCATGAATTCAGCCGCCATTTGTATTCAACATTGCACGAAAACCTTTCGACGGAAAATCGCCGTTAACGACCTGTCGTTGACTGTGGAACCGGGAACGGTGTACGGCCTGGCGGGCGATAACGGCGCGGGTAAAACCACTACCATTAAAATGATGCTGGGATTGTTGCGCCCCAGCGGCGGAACCATTCAGGTACTGGGTCTCGATCCCCGGAAAGGCCGGCTGGAATTGATGAAACGAATCGGTTACGTCTCGGAAGACCGGGAGATGTACGACTGGATGACAGTTTCCGAAATCCTCTGGTTCAACGCGCAATTTTATGAAACCTGGGATCGCGAGATGGTGCAGGAGACAATCCGCATCATGGACATCGATCCCGAGTTGAAGATTAAACACCTGTCGCGCGGTTCGCGGGCGAAAGTGGCCGTTCTTTTAGCCATCGGCCACCGGCCCGATCTGCTGATTCTGGACGAACCATCCTCTGGTCTCGATCCACTGGTACGGCGGGAGATATTGGAACAGGTAATCGCCGTCATTCAAAGCCAGGGGAGAACGGTATTTTTCTCCTCGCATCAAATCGACGAAGTGGAACGAATCGCCGACCGGGTGGGAATTTTGTGTGACGGGCGGCTGCTACGCGACGAACCGCTGGATTCAATCAAGGAAAACACACGGCGAATTCGTGTAGCGTGGAACGGCGATATACCCGATTCCAGCCAGTTCCAAAATGTGCAGCTTCTCGATCGATCCGGACGCGAAGAAGCGTACTATACCCAAGCATTTAGCGATGAAGTTCTCACTCAATTCCGCGAACGCAATCCCGCCAATATCGAGGTGGAGACACTTAATTTGGAAGAGATTGTTGTGGAAACTATTCGCCTGCAGAAGAAGCAACCGAAGGCGGCGGTGTAAGCGGCATAATACGGGAGCGCATCATGAACGGATCGTTGAAAGTCTGTAAAGCCCTTCTATGGAAACAATCATGCGAATCGCTGTGGATTCTCGTACCGGCTTTTTTGGCTACCGTGTTTTTAACTATAGCTCCGATTTATTCGTTTTTTCCCCTGTCCAATCCAGATGATTCGTTAAACCATCTTTTCCAAACCTATTATATCATCGGCGGTTTATTGGGACTCATCCTGGCCGCTTTCTTTTTCATTCCCCTCTATGCGGTGGAAGCGGAACGAAAAACACTGACTTTTCTGGCAACCAAACCCATCCCATCCGAATGGATCGCATCTCTTTCTGCCTTATACGCCGGACTCATGGCCGCTCTGTTGCTAATCTTTTCCAACCTATTATTCTTTACTGTTACGTATTACCTATTTCCCCTGCACAGGGCGTTCCCCAATCTAACGCAATTTCAGACCTATTTCTATAACCTCAGTTTAAGCCTGTTAATTCTTTATGGATTCGGATGCTTCTTTTTATTGGTTTCGGCCAGTGCCAGTACTCGTTTTCGAAGTCTGGGAATCGCCATGATCGGCTTTTTTGCCTGTTTAACCGGAATCGAGGTTTATTATGGTTTTTGGATGGAAATGCAGGATGAATATCCTATGATCTTTCCCCTTTTCAGCCGTATCGATTACGTCATAACGATATCGCCGGTTTCTCTGGTGGTAACGGGATGCGCATTGTTCGTACCGTTGGCGTTTGCCGTGTTTCGCATGCGAATGGTCCGAGGACTCTATTTCTGGCAGCGGTACGCCGTTGTTGAAACCGGTTTCCTGATTCTTTTTCTGTCGGTCTTTGCTTTCGTACTTCCCAACCGCAATCTCAGCCAACTCAATATCACGCAGGATTCACTTGGCCCGGAAAGCCAGCAGTTTCTCCAATCCATTTGTGCAACACAACAGGAGAAACAACAAGAACGTAAAGGGAAAGCGCTAATTCGCGATCGATTCGCTTTTGTTTTTGAGGGCGCTGCAGGGAACGTATATCCCGATGAGACGATACAGCCGGTTCGTTTGAAGATTTTCAAAACCGATCGGAAACTCCAATCCGTAGCGGTGTTTGACAAGACCATGCTGGATTGTTTTTCCATCGAAAGCCTCAACGATGGTAATATCCATCCAAAAGATAAAGCATTCTTTCGGCGGGACGACTGGGATCTGATGCTGGCCGAAAACAGCGGCGTCGTTCAAGGCAAGATCGATTCTCGCCCCTCGATTTTGGGATACGGCAAAGACGGCAATCCCATACAGACCCAGTTATCGATCTTTGAATGGGTGTTCCTTGGCCATTTCAGGTTGGACGATACGATCCAGTATACGCCAGTGAAACGTTGCATTTTTCATTACATCGGGCCGAATGGCAAAGAGACGGCAACGGTGGAATGCGTTCACCCCGGTGTTTTTTCCCAAACGGATTTTAGCGATTTATATAAACCGTTGCATGCGGAATCCAAACGGCGCATGGATATGAAATTACCGGGAATCCTGGAGGATTTCAGTTTGGATGCGAATATCTGGGGAGCCGATTATTCTATCCTTCGCCTGACAGGATGGTTTTCCAACTCGACAGAACTCGATCATTTCGAAGGCAACCGGTTATACGCTATGGATTATCATCAGGATCGCAATGGACGATTCTGGCCGGTCATCGACTGTTACGATTTTTCCGATCCCGAAACGATTACTGTTTATAGTGGCACCCTTCATAAGGATGAGTATCCTCTGGGAGAATTAAATCCCTATTATTTTGGAGCGCATCCCAATCCAAATTATTTCGTTGTGGATGGAAACCGTCTGATCCACGCAATCTCCAATTTCAACCGCGATACGCTTGTCGCCTTCGATGTCTCCGATCCGGGTAACATTCGTGAAATCGGTAGGCGGACATATTCAAAATGGGCGCGTTGGGGCAACTGGGATATCGCTCCTCCCATGCGGACAAGCGCTGGAATGCGGCTGGATCGAGGAAAATACCTGATTCAATCCTCCCTGGGGGTATATCTATACGATTTGCAAGACGATTTATCGCTCCGGCGAGTGGCCCGCAAGACGCAGTGGGAAAAAGGCCGGGGAATCGACAGTGCGCGAATAACGGATGGGCGGCTGAGCGTAGCAGCCAACGGCCGTTTCCATCAATTCGCCATTGGAAACGACATTCCTGGAGACACTGCGGATCGGGGTTTGCCTTATTTGGCGATTCAAGGGCAAGCGCGGAGAATGCCGTGATCGGCATAGGACGAGAGGTGATCGATCGTGAAAGTTAAATTTCTACACTATAACCAATTTAACGCCATCGCCTGGAAAGAATACCGGCAATTGCGGAGTATCATCGTCACGCTGTCGTTGCTCTCACTCATTCATATTTCCTTGTGTTTTTACTTCACGCACCCGGATGAACCGATCGGATACGGCCAAAATACAATGATTGTCATAACTATAATCATGATGCCCATCCTGGCTTTTTTCTTAGGGGCGGGTGCTCGAATCGTGGAACATGCGAATCGGCTTGGATCGTTTTTACGCCTTCGACCCATCCCGTTGAAAAGTTTGTTGGCCTATTATCTTGGAGTAGGTATTTTCGGATACTTTTTCTGGCTTTCGTTGTATCTCGTTGTGCAAGTTACTTTTTTTGGTTCGGAAATTTTTTGTTGGTATTCTGGGCACTCTCAAAATAGTGGATATCCCCTGCTTTCTTATCTAAACATATCCGTGCTCTTCTTTGCTTTATACAGTATCGCATTCTGCACGGGGATGCTTATTCCAAATTATCTGGCTTGTAGTGGAATCTGTTGGAGTGTATACGGGCTTGTGTTTTATTTCCTGATATCCGACCGCTGGATGGAATTGGAATTTTGGCGGGGGGAATTATTACCGTTTTCTTTTTATGCTTTGTTTATTATTCCCATTCCTGTTCTGCTATACGGAACGTATCGGCTGATCCTGGAGTATCAGGAAGGAAACTGGTGATTTCCGAATAAGAATTATTCCTTGATAATAGAACGATCCCACCTGTTCTTTACCGGTGTCTGGATCAAAGAAAATCGATCAAAGAAAATCGACAAAGAAAGCCCGCTCCATCGAGCGGGCTTTCTTGAAAGCGGCGTCTGTTTACCTCCCCAACTGCTGTGCTTATAAATGTCCCCTATGGATGAAACCGTTTGCCTCAGAACCGGATTATCGCGATCCGGTCGCTCGATTGCTCTCCCTATTTCTCTACCTGTGGCCGACGCCGCATACGCCAAGAGTCAAAGATAGATTTTTTTCTCGCTAAATATATAGCAAACATTTCAATCGATTTAAAGCTCGATTTAACGTTTTTTTTAAAAAAGATTGATTGTCCATAAAACCGGCGGAGGAAAGGGATAATTTCGATCGGATTTTCATCTGCTGAAAAAGGGGCACGATTTTGGATCTGAATGCTTATCGGTCGCAATCGCCCAGCACCAGATCGATGGTACCAATAATGGCAACTAGATCGGCGATCATGTGCCCTCGGCTCATTTCGGGAAGCGCGGATAGATTGACAAACGAAGGAGACCGGATACGCATGCGTTTAGGATATCCGGTTCCATCTCCCACAACGTAGAATCCCAGTTCTCCCTTGGGGGCTTCGATGGCGTGGTAGACTTCGCCCGCCGGAGCTTTTACGCCCTCGGAAGCCAACAGAAAATGATGGATCAGCGCCTCCATCGAATGCTCCAGCGAATGGCGTTCGGGAAACGCAACTTTATTATCGCCGATCTTCACCGGCCCCTCGGGCATTTGGTCGAGCGCCTGTTGGATTATCCGTCGCGATTGCCGCATCTCTTCCATGCGCACCCGATACCGGTCGTAGGTATCGCCATGTTCGCCGAGGGGGACATCGAAATCGAGCCGGTCGTAGACCAGGTACGGATTGTCACGCCGCAAATCGACATCCACGCCGCTGCCCCGCAGGCACGCGCCGGTCAGGGCGTACTCGATGGCTTTCTCCGCCGAAATAACGCCGATTCCTTCTGTGCGCATGCGCCAGATTTTATTCTGCGTGAGGAGAGTTTCATATTCATCGATCTTCCGGGTGAAATCGTCGATGAAATTCTGTACTGCCGGCTTGAATGGGGGCGGTACGTCGACGGCCACTCCGCCGATCCGCATGTACGAGACTGTAAAGCGTGCGCCGCATACCATCTCATAAAGATCGTATATAGCCTCGCGTTCGCGGAAAGTATAGAGGAAAACCGACATCGCCCCGATATCCAGGGCGCTGGTTCCCAGCCAGAGAAGGTGCGAAGAGATACGCGCCAGTTCGCAGAGAATCACCCGCAGGTATTGCGCCCGTTCCGGGACTTCGATACCGATCAGTTTTTCCACCGCCATGCAGACGGCGGTGTTGTTGGACATGGGCGACATGTAATCCAGCCGGTCGGTATAAGGGATAAACTTATGGTATCCC
Source organism: uncultured bacterium (assembly GCA_964520565.1). Classification (GTDB taxonomy): domain Bacteria; phylum Hinthialibacterota; class Hinthialibacteria; order Hinthialibacterales; family Hinthialibacteraceae; genus CAZFOX01. The sequence continues at coordinate 7,251 of CAZFOX010000044.1, forward strand.
TTGGTTTCAGCCAGTTTCTCCATTCCCCGGTGCAGGTAACCCACATCGGGAACAACATCAACGATCTGTTCACCGTCCAATTCCAGCACCAGGCGCAACACGCCGTGGGTGCTGGGGTGTTGCGGGCCCATATTGAGTACCATATGTTCGGGGTGCGTGTCTTTGAGACGCTGGATTATCTTACGATCGGTTTCAAATTCGAGTTTAAAGGGCATGGATCGATGTCCTGTTTCTCTGCTGGTGCGGCTTGCTTTTTTACACCGTACTATTAAAGGAAAAGCGTTAAGACCTTACTGCAAGGGTGAGGCTCTCCTATCCATTACTCATCCGCCAATTGCTTGTCGATATACTCGTACACTTCCTGGCCGGTTACCGGGTAATCCTTGCGCAAGGGATAACCTTCCCAATCCTCTGGCATCAGAATGCGCCGCAGGTCGGGATGTCCCGTAAAGGTTATACCAAACATGTCGAAGCATTCGCGTTCATGCCAGTTGGCTCCGCACCAAACACCGGTCACCGACTCGATTTCCGGACGGTTTTCCCATATTGGAGCCTTGAGGCGGATCCGATGTTTGGTTTGAGTGGAAAATAGGTGGTAAACCACGAAAAAACGCGGCTCTCCATTCTTCATTTCGTTCAATTGATCCACCGCCGTTAAATCGGATATCATATCGAAACGCAAGTCGGGGTGGTCGCGCAAGACCGTGCATACTTCCACAATGCTTTCCGGTTTGACATACAGGGTCAATTCTCCCCGGAATTCCACGGCGTTTTCAATAGCCGCGCCGAATAACTCTGGAATCGCGTTTTTTACTTCTTCCAATTGGGGTGCAACGTAGGAAAACATGAGAAAAAATCCTTCAAGAGAATGCAGATTTATCGATCCGCATTCGCTATCCTTCCACCATATGGATGGGGAGTTTATTTGCGTCTTTGGAATCGGCGCCGACAATGGTGGGCTCCAGTTCGTCCCGTTTTTTACCGAACAACTTCATTTCGCTGATTTTTCGCTGCAATTGCATGACTCCATAAAGAAGCGCTTCCGGGCGTGGCGGGCAACCGGGAACATAGACATCCACGGGAATGACTTCATCGACACCCTGCACAACGCTGTATACATTAAACATACCGCCGCTGGAAGCGCAGGCGCCCATAGAAATCACCCATTTGGGTTCGGCCATCTGTTCGTAGATTTTGCGCACCACCGGAGCCATTTTCTTGGTCAGGGTTCCAGCCACGATCATCAAATCGGCCTGGCGGGGAGAAGCGCGGAACACTTCCGCGCCGAATCGTGCCATATCGTAACGAGAGGCGCCGGTGGCCATCATTTCGATGGCGCAACAGGAAAGCCCCATGGTAACTGGCCAAAGAGCATTTTTTCGTGACCAATTAACAACCTTTTCAACCGTCGTGGTGATCACGTCGCTGCCGATCACATCGACGAGTCTGTTTTCGATGCCCATTCCAACACTCCTTTTTTCCAGACGTACGCCAGAGCGAGAAGCAGTATCCCGATAAAAACGGCCATCTCTACGATCCCGAACCAGCCGAGTCTTTTAAAGACTACTCCCCAAAGGAAAAGAAAAACGATTTCAATATCGAAAATCACAAAAACCATCGCCACTTGGAAATATTTTACATTAAAACGCTCGCGGGGATTGCCGACGGGTGGCATGCCGCATTCGTAAGGATCGAGTTGTTCGCCTTGGCTTTTGCGAGGTCCGAGAAGAAAGGAAGAGAGAACCGTTCCCCCCGCAAAAGCAATCGCCAATCCCGCCATGAGAAAAATCGGGATATAATTCTGAAGCAACATGCCCTGTTTCCTTCCCGCGATGGTTTATTTTTGACTGAACCGCAGTATAAATGGTACAGGACAGCCCGGCAAGCAAACAGGGGAATTAAAAATACGTTTTCATCCAGCCTGGCTTAAGCCGTCCTGCCGGGGTAAATACCGCATAGAAAGATTGGCCATGCGTCACGAAAATATTCTAATCCTCGATTTCGGTTCTCAATACAGCCATTTGATCGCCCGGCGCATTCGCGAACTGGGCGTCTATTGCGAATTGCACGCCTGTACCCGCGCCCGAGAAGCCCTGGAGGAGATGCAACCCAAAGGTATCATTCTTTCCGGAAGCCCTTATTCGGTCTATGAAAAGGATTCTCCACATGCGAGCGGGGAGGTTTGGAACGCCGGATTGCCGGTCTTGGGGATTTGTTATGGACTCCAGGAAATGGCTCTCCATTTTGGAGGCAAGGTGTCGGCGGGCGAACGGCGCGAATACGGCCATGCGGAATTGCAGATCAAGGAATCGGCCGGGCTTTTCGAGGGTTTGCCTCCATCCATCCAGGTCTGGATGAGTCACGGCGACAAGGTTCACCGTCTTCCAGATGGATTCCGCGATATCGCCTTTACCAGCAACTCCGAACACGCTGCCATCGGCATCCCCGAACGGAACCTGTACGGAATTCAATTCCACCCCGAAGTCAGCCATACTCCTCTTGGCCAGGCCATCCTGAAGAATTTCGTTCTGGGCGTTTGCCGGTGTAGTACGGACTGGTCGATGGGATCGTTCGTCGAGGAAGCCATCCATCGAATCCGCGAACGGGCGGGCGACGGAATCGTGATTGGCGCGGTCAGTGGCGGTGTGGATTCTTCCGTGGCGGCGGTCTTGTTAAATCGCGCCATCGGCGAACGGTTTCACGGATTTCTCGTTGACAATGGCGTGTTACGTCTCAACGAAGCGTCTCAGGTTATGGAACGCCTCAAGAACAGGCTGGGGATCAACCTTAACCTAGTTGATGCCAGCCGTACTTTTCTTGCCAAGCTCCAGGGCGTTACCGATCCCGAAAAAAAGCGAAAAATCATTGGCAACACCTTCATCGAAATATTCGAAGAAGAAGCCCGGAAAATCGGCGGCGTGGAATTTCTATTGCAAGGCACTCTCTACCCCGATGTAATTGAATCGGTCTCTTTTAAGGGCCCGTCGGCCACTATTAAAACGCATCACAATGTCGGCGGACTTTTGGAAAACATGAAACTGAAATTGATCGAACCCCTGCGCGAACTGTTCAAGGACGAAGTGCGCCAGCTCGGTTTGGAATTGGGATTGGACGAAGAAAGTGTCTATCGCCATCCTTTCCCTGGTCCAGGCTTGGCTATTCGTATTCTGGGTGAAGTTACGGAAGAGCGCCTGCGGATACTGCGCCAGGCGGATGCCGTATATATTGAAGAGATTAAGAAAGCTGGATTATACCGCGATATCGGCCAGGCTTTCGCCGTATTACTGCCGGTTAAATCGGTCGGTGTGATGGGAGATAGCCGCACCTACGAACAGGTTGTCGCCTTACGTGCCGTGCAAACCTCCGACTATATGACCGCCGACTGGTATCCTATGCCCGATGGGGTACTACGCACCGCCGCCAACCGGATTATCAACGAAGTACGCGGCGTCAACCGGGTGGTTTACGATATCTCTTCAAAACCCCCCAGCACGATTGAGTGGGAATAACACAAAACGTTACAAAGTTTTGTTTTTTTTGATGAACTTATGTCAAACTCTCTTGAATGAAAATCCAAATTTGTTTATAATTATTACTAATTTGGTAGAATTTTCTTCTATTCATTTTTTCCTGCCATCGGGTTGATACTCTTATTCAAATCATGTTGAGGGAAAGATAACGGCTTTTGTGTGGTTATCTTCCTTTATGTTCTATGCGTTGTTTTTCCTGCGGATTGGTTCGATGGGAAACGCGATGAAGAGGTAGGAGGCTGCCCATGGCCGAAATCAAGTATATTTCCAAGAATCATATTCATTGTGCGGTATGCGGTAAATCGTTTAATTCCACCTATGACGAAGAACTAAAAGCCTATCCCATTTATCACATACAGGATGGCGAGGATTCGCAGTCGTGCGAATGCCGGTTCTTCAGCCTGTTAATGCGCATTTATCTTCATTTGCACCGCCGCGATACCAGTATCCAGATGGATGAACTTCTTTCAGAAGTGGATTGGCAAGGTATCCAATTGAGGAAAGAATCCGTACTGTACTGTTTAAAACAGGGATATCTCACTCGCGACGACTTAAAGCGCATCATCGTTCCGGAAGCCATTCACGATATCAACAAAGACCTCTTTACCGCGGAGAATTTAACCGATCCGAATTTTTTGAAAAAAGCCATTGAATATATAAAATCCGCGCTGATCGTTCTACGGGATAAACTGGCGAAACCGAAAGAAAATGAAGAAGAACCGCAGGAAGAAATCAGCGCCGCCGAAGAGATCAAGTCCCAGCGGGTTCATCGCATGGCCACGATCGAGATGACGCTTTCCAGTAAGAAAGGTACCGGTTTCAATCTCGAAAAAGCTCGCCGAATGTACTCGCGTTGATTTGTACTCTTCACTTTTTATCGGCCACAGGCAAAAGGCACTGTGGCCGTCATGATCTTTCATCGATTTCGATGTGCAGATCCTCGGCAAAGACAATTCCGATCGCCTGGGAAATCTCCGCCAAAATATCCTCTTCCACATATCGTTCCCCGCATCGGCGGCAGACCATGACCGGCGCATTATCTATATGAAGGGTTTTCCCCTCTTTCTCGATGGTCAGGTGGGCGGGCTTTAACGACCAATCATTCTGCTGGCAGGTGGGACAGATCATCATTTCCCGTAGTTATTAGGTTTGAATGAGCCGGGAAGGGAAGAACTATTCCTTTCCTCCCTCCCCGGTATGTTATCTTGAAAGCGTTTTACCCAAGACGCTCCACCATGTCTTTGAACGGGCGCGTCGTTGTTTTCTGTTTCTTCTCATCGAAATAGATGTGTTTTCCTGTCTGATACGACTGGATGCTCATCCCGATCGTGCACATGATCTGATAGGCCGTGAACGCGTTCAAAACCGGCTGCTCGCGGGTTCGCATGCAACGGAAGAAATTGGTGAAATGATCCTCGCGGGGTTCGGGCGTGATAATCAGTTCTTCCTTGCCGTATTTCGCGGCAAATTCTTTCTTGAACGGCTCTTGCGCTACAACCTTCAGGTTTCGGTCTTCCAGATAAATATCCGCCTGATTGCCCCGGATAATGATGGGAACGCCGGTGTTATTCGCCATGGAAGAAGGAATCACGACGGAATGCATGGCCCAGTAATCCGCAGCCAGCATAAATGTATCGGGGACTTCCCGAACGTCCAGCTGGTTGGTGGTGTCGTCGATGGCTTGTTTGCAATACCAGATCCCTCCCGTGCCGACAACTCGCTTGGGGAATCCTTCGCCGAATACGATATGCAATGCAGCCAGGGAATGATAGAACAGGTCGGTGGCGATGCCACCGGAGTAATCCCAAAACTTGCGGAATCGGAAAAACCGGTCGGGCGACCAGGGACGTTTTTTGGCCGGACCCAGCCAGAGTTCCCAATCCACATAATCGTCGCCGGTTGCTTTTGGCCCGGCGTTTTGATCGATTCCCCAGTTCCATTCTCCATGTGGATTGTTGCGGCTGTAGGAAGTCTGACTCCATATCAGTTTTCCGATCATCCCTTCCGCCACGATTTTTCTCGCTTCCCAGCACCAGGGTGAGGAGGTTCCGGAGGCGCCTCCCTGATGAATCCGTTGAGTTTTAACCGAGGTTTCGTAGACCTTTTTCGCTTCCTCCACTGTATGGGTCATGGGTTTTTCCAGGTAGATATCTTTCCCGGCTTTCATGGCGTCAATGGCAATGGGCGCGTGCCAATGGTCCGGTGTGGCGATGAAAACGGCGTCGATATCGTTCCGCGCCAGTAGATCGCGATAGTCGTGATAGGCATTGTCCGCGCTCAAACCGGCTATCTCTTTCGCCTGGTTTTTCCGGCGGGTATACACGTCGCAAACGGCCACAACCCGGACATCTTTGGTCTCTTCTGCCCGTTTGACCACGTGCCGCAAGAGTCCGGTTCCCTGTCCCCCTACACCAACGTGACCGGTCTGTATTCGGTCATTCGCCCCGAGCGGACGCGCACAAGCCGGGCCGGACATTCCATAGAGTCCTAATCCGATTCCTGCCGCAGAAGCGCTTTTCACAAAGGCCCTGCGTCCTATGATGTTCGATTTCGACATGGCATGAATCCTCTCTTTTCTCTTTCAATGAATCGATATCAATCGGTTTATCCTACCGGTTTTTCTCTGGGTTTTAACCCTGTCTATCTCGATGAATCCGTATCGGCGATGGATGTGTATAATTCCGGTCTCCGGTTTTTGAATCGGCCTTTGATTTTCTCCGGATCGGTATCCACGTCGTACCATACGGATTCATCGCGTCCTCCAATGCATTCCAGGGTTCCTTTGTTAGAGATCAGCAGGCTTTGTTCGGGATGAGTAAAGACAAGTGCGCATCGGTTTTCATAAGCGCGTGTCTGCAACAGGCGGGTATTCCAGCCATCCCCGTCGTCGATACTCCCATATGAGGGGATCAGAAGAATCTGAGCGCCTTTCAAGGCTAAAACACGTGCGTTCTCCGGTAATTGCCGATCGTAACAAATCAGAATCCCTACCCTCCCGAACGGGGTATCGAATACGGGATACTCATCTCCGGGACGATAATCGGATGGATTGATGGTGTATCCCTGAGCAAAATGAGTTTTACTGTAACGTCCGATTATGTCTCCATCGGGATCGATGAGAATGG
>CAZFOX010000045.1:0-13782 GCA_964520565.1 uncultured bacterium
GTATTTCATTGACGAAGTGGGAACCGCGCCCAATCCATACGGCGAAATGCCGCGTGAAATCGTGCGGCCACCCCGTATTGAGGGAGTATCTCCTTCCTATAAGTTTTACCCGGTAACGGATACAGCCCGGATTCGTCCACGTTGGCAACCCATGCTTTCTATCAACGATCCCATCCCCGTGCCCCAGGGCATGAAGGCCCATCACCCACGGCCAACCGGTCAAGGATTTAATAAGAAACGCGGCTGGCGGTGGATACCCGTTTTAGAAGCATTGGGGCCTCAGAGCGAATGGCGCGGCGCGCCGGTGGGGATGGTTCTCAATGAGGAAGGGCCTTTACGCGGCAGCATCCGCACCTGGTTTTCGGTGAATGATCCCGGATGGTATAGGGAATCCGCCGTTCAAAAGACAATCGTTGCAGTAGCCGAACGCATGGCGGAGCCGGTTTATCTCATGGAGGGAGGGGCGGAGTTTTTTGCGTATTACCCAGGAGAACCGATCACGATAGGCGCGAGAGTAGCCAATTTTACTCAGGAGGTTCAAAAGGAATATTCGGTGCGATTTACGATTTCCGCGCTGAACGATCCTGGCAAGCCTCTCTTATCCAGAGAAGAGAAGATCGTTCTCGCACCGGGAGAGGTCCATCCGGTCTCCTTTATCATTACCGATTCATTAAGTAAAAGCGGAATCGATCCGAAACGAAGCGCCGATTATCTGGTAACCTCCTCGTTATGGAGTTCATCGAAAGAAATCGACCGGATTCAGAGCGAGTTTTCCGTGATCCAACTCAAATCCGAATCCGAATGCCGATTCGTCACCACAAGCGGGGGCGATTTCATCCGCGATGGGAAAAAGTGGTACGTGCATGGGGTAAATTATATGCCGTCCACGGGAATTGGAATCGAGGAACAATCCGACTTTGAATTTTGGATGGGAAAACGCCCTTACGATCCTGAATTTATCCAGCGCGATCTAGAGCGATGCCGCGATCTGGGATTGAATTCGGTTTCCATTTTCGTTTATCGGAACTCGATTGAATCCCGCAATCTGCTCGATATTCTCCGCCGTTGTGAAAATCTCGGTTTGCTGGTCAATCTGTCGATCCGTCCCGGAACGCCGATGGATTACGATTGGAATCAATGGAAGGCGATTATCCAATTCAATCATCTTCGGGAATGGGATGTCATTTACGCTTACGATATCGCCTGGGAGCCGTTCTTTGGAAACGAGCAGCAACGCCGCGCTTACGATCCCCAATGGCGCGAATGGATCGATAAGAAATACGGTTCACTGGAGTCCGCCGAACAGGCATGGGGCGTTTCCGCACCGAAGTGGAACGAACAGATTACAACCCCCTCGCCGGAGCAACTGGGACGGGATGGCATGCATCGAAAAATGGTGGCGGATTACCGCCGGTTTGTGGACGAACTGATACACCAACGCTACCAGGATGCCAAGAACAACATACTTTCCATCGATCCCAACCATCTAATCAGTTTTCGGATGACGGTTACCGGCGATCCCACGTTTCTTGGGGATGCCAATATGCCATACGATTTTAAGGGAGTGGCCGGATGTATGGATTTTCTCGCACCCGAGGGGTACGGCCGCATCGGCGATTGGGAGCGGATCAAACCGGGCGTATTTACGGTGGCCTACGCGCGGTATTGTGCGCCGGTGAAGCCGGTGTTATGGGCGGAGGCGGGCGTCCACGTCTGGGATGAGGCCGCCATGCAATCCGATCCGGAGAAACTGGCATTCCAGGGACGTTTTTATGAGGATTTTTACCGGATGATTCTTCTTTCGCATTCCAATGGAGTTGTTTGGTGGTGGTATCCGGGCGGGTATCGAACTAACGAACGATCCGATTACGGGATTATCAATCCGGATGGAACCGACCGCCCCAACAGCCAGGTCATTCGCCGTTATGCCGAGAAAGTAATGGCCGAACGTACGATCCCCAAGCCGGATTATTGGATATCCATCGACCGCGATGCCGACGCGCGGGGATTATATGGCGTGTATGAGCGGATTCAGAAAGAATTCTGGGAAGCGGTCGAGGCTGGGAAAACGCCGGGATTACGGTAGGGGCGGGGCAGACGCCGGTAGTTCTTTTGACAGGATACAGGGGGGGCTTTTGGTGGGCGGAAATACGCTGCCACCCTACGCGGTGGGCGGATTCAACGGCGCATAGAAAGAAGGGAATCATGTATGAATACTCGCCGAAATAGCACACGCCGGGATTTTTTGCGGATGGCAGGCTGTGTTTCACTTGCTGCGTTTATGGGTAGCGGCCTGGGATCTAACCGGCGCGCCGGAGGCGAAAACAGACCTCCCAATATCATCCTGTTCCTGGCCGACGATCTCGGCTGGACCGACCTGGGCTGTTACGGGAGCCTTTATTACGAGACGCCGAATATCGACCGGCTGGCCGGAGAGGGGATGCGTTTTACGGATGCATACGCCGCATGCACGGTATGTTCGCCCACCCGCGCCAGCATTCTCTCCGGGAAATATCCCGCACGATTGCGTATCACCGACTGGATTCCTGGTCATAACCGGCCGTTCGCGCGGTTGCGAGTTCCTGAATTCAATTACCAGTTTCCCCTGGAGGAAATCACCATCGCCGAAGCGCTCCAGCCGGCAGGATATATTTCCGCCAGCATGGGCAAATGGCATTTGGGCGGCGATCCGTTCTATCCCGACAAGCAAGGATTCGATCTCAACATCGCGGGGGATCATCGCGGACAACCGCCCAGTTATTTCAGCCCGCACCGCATCCCGATTTTGAAGGACGGCCCGGAAGGCGAATCCATTTCCGAGCGACTGGCACGCGAGGCGGTGATGTTCATCGAGGACAACCGGGAGCGGCCTTTCTTTTTGTACCTGCCTTTTTACGAAGTACATACGCCCCTGCAGGCGCGGAAAGAGATAATTGAGTATTACGAAAAAAAGGAGAAACACGGAAGCCATAAGAATCCCACCTATGCCGCCATGATTCACCGAATGGATGAGGCAGTCGGAAAAGTCTTGGCCAAAGTGGAGGAACTGGGGCTCGCTGGGAATACGCTGGTTCTATTTACCAGCGACAACGGGGGATTGATTCCCGTCACGGGCAATGAGCCTCTACGCGTGGGGAAAGGTTCCGCTTATGAAGGCGGCGTACGGGTTCCATTGATTGCCCGTTGGCCAGGTACGATCCAGGCCAGGAGCGTATGCCATGAACCGGCGATCAGCGTGGATTTTTTCCCCACCATTCTTGAAGCCGCCGGTCTTATGCCGGAATCCGGGCACATTCTGGATGGGCAGAGCCTTTTCCCCTTGTTTACCCATCCAGACACTGCGTTGAACCGGGATGCTTTGTATTGGCATTACCCCCATTATCATCCCGGAGGAGCCACACCCTATGGCGCGATCCGCCGGCGGGATTGGAAATTGATCGAGTTTTTTGAAGATGGGAAATTGGAGTTGTACAACCTGAAGGACGATATCGGGGAAAGTAAAGATCTCGTTGGCGAAAGACCGGATATAGCCAACGAGATGCAAGGTCTTCTTCAACAATGGCGGGATTTAGTACACGCGCAAATGCCACGTCCCAATCCCGATTACGATCCTGGGAAATAGGCGATTTGGTTGGGTGGCTTGCGGAGTGGGACGTCCGCGCTTCTTGCAGGACATGTCGGAGGGGGGGGATCGCAGGCGGATTGGTTTTTGATGAGGAACCCAAGGGCAGAGGGAAGCGAGGGAGTGGATTGCTTCACTTCGCTCGCAATGACAGGAAAGAGAGATGATTGGAAGATTGCCCTCACCCCATCCCTCTCCCGAGGGGCGAGGGAGTTTAGTCGTTTCACTTCGTTCGCAATGACAGGAGCGGACGGTGTGATGGAAATGCGATATGATTTTACTATGATGACAGGCCAGCGGATGATAATCTGAGAGTAAAATGGGAGCGGGATCATGCGAATCATCGATTTATTGCGTATGATGGTGGAACAAGGAGCGTCCGATTTATATCTGAAGGTAGGCATCGCTCCGGCGATTCGCGTTTATAGCGACGTTCGCCGCCTGGAAGGCGAGCCCATCACCGAAGAAGATATGATTGCCGCCTCCCAAGTGCTGTTGACGGATTACCAACAGAAGGTGTTCAGCGAGCGCCCCGAACTCGATTTCGCCTACACGCTGGATTCCAAAGACCGGTTTCGGATCAACTTATTCCGCCAGCAGGGGCATATCGGACTGGTAGCCCGTCATATTCTGGATTCCGATCTCACCTTCGCCAAATTGCATCTCCCCCCCGTGATACGCGAGATGGCCGAGCTGCCACGCGGCCTGGTGGTGATCACCGGAGCGACGGGGAGTGGTAAATCGACCACGCTGGCGGCCATGATTCATCACATCAACAAGAATCTGAAACGCCATATCGTGACGATCGAAGATCCGATCGAATTTCTGCACGTCGACAACCAATCGATCATCAATCAACGCGAAGTGGGGTACGATACCCGGTCGTTTCAGGACGCGCTGCGTCATGTTGTCCGGCAAAGCCCCGATGTGATTCTCATCGGCGAAATGCGCGATCAGGACACCATGCTGACGGCGATATCGGCAGCCGAGACCGGGCATCTGGTATTGACGACTTTACATACCGTCGATGTTTTTCACAGCCTCGACCGGATTATCAATTATTTCCCCGATCACCTGAAAACGCAGGTTCGTCAGGAATTATCCCTCTGTCTGGAGGGGATTGTCTCTATGCGCCTGTTGCGCCGCGCCGATAACACAGGCCGCATCCCCGCCCTGGAAATCATGCGGGCGACACCAACCATCCGGAAAGCGCTGGTTGAAAACGAACTCTGGAAGGTGCGGGAGATGATGCAAAAAGGGCGTGAAATGGGCATGCAGACCTTCAACCAGGCGTTGCTCGATCTTTACAAGTTGAATTACATCGCTTTCGAAGAAGCCCTGATCGCTTCGTCCAATCCCGATGAATTCCGCCTGAACGCCAAGGGTCTGTTTACCGGAACGGATTCGATCGGATTGTTTGAGATGGGACAGGCGATGAATAGGGGATCGTGATATATGGGGGAATATGCCGCTATGAAGGGCAGCGGTTCGATTGAGATTGCTTCACTTCGTTCGCAATGACAAAACTCGGCAGCGGTTCGATTGGGATTGCTTCACTTTGTTCGCAATGACAAAACTGGGCAGCGGTTCGATTGAGATTGCTTCACTTCGTTCGCAATGACAAAACTGGGCAGCGGTTCGATTGAGATTGCTTCACTTCGTTCGCAATGACAGAATAGGGTACCGCTTCGTTCGCAATGGAATATCCCGCGCAAACAATGACGCCCTTACCGCAATGCCCCGTTCTAAGAATAAGAATAGATAACGTCCAAGCTGCGATCAGGAAAATTGACGAAGGAAACGTACGTCGTTCTCGTAGAAGAGGCGGATGTCGTTGATCTGAAATTTGAGCATGGCGAACCGCTCGATGCCCAATCCGAAGGCAAAACCGGTATACTTTTCGGAATCGTAGCCCACCGCTTCGAATACCGCCGGATTCACCATGCCGCAGCCCAACACTTCGATCCAACCAGTTCCTTTGCAAATACGGCAATTGGAATCGCGTCCCCGGCAGGCAAAGCATTCGATATCGACTTCCGCGCTGGGTTCCGTGAAGGGGAAAAACGAGGGGCGGAAGCGCATACCGATGTCGGGCGAAAAAATATGGTGGATCGTATGCTCCAGGGTTCCGCGTAAATCGCGGAACGAGATATGGGTATCCACCACCAATCCCTCAATCTGGCTAAACATGGGGGAATGGGTAATATCTGAATCGCACCGGTAGACGCGGCCGGGAGCGATCATGCGCAGGGGAGGCTGGTGCGACTGCATGTAATGAATCTGCACCGGCGAAGTATGGGTACGCAAGATGTGCCCGCTCTTCATGAAGAATGTATCCTGCATGTCGCGCGCGGGGTGCTCGGGAGGAAAGTTAAGCGCTTCGAAATTAAAATATTCTGTCTCAATTTCCGGCCCTTCGGCGATATCGTACCCCATGGAATGGAAGAAGTCCTCGATCTCCTGCTGTACTTGAATAAGCGGATGAACGGCTCCTCGCCGGGTCCAGGTGCCGGGAAGCGTGATATCGATATCGTCCCGTTCCAGTTTTTGGGCGGCTTCCCGATTCTTCAAATCGTCCTGACGGGAGAGATAGGCTTCTTCGAGCGCATCGGCGACATCGTTGACCCATTGACCGATCAAAGGGCGTTCCTCGGGGGGCAATTGTCCCATGCCTCGCAGGACAGCCTTAACCTTCCCCTTTTTACCCAGGTAGTGGGTACGAGCTTCGTAAAGAGACTGGGTAGTGGCGGCCAGGGCGAACTCGTCCAGAGCCTGCCGCCGGGCTTCTTCCAACTGAGCGCGAAGATCGGTGAGATCGGTCATGATAGACGTTTTCCTTCCAATTGAAATCGAAGAAGCGGGATATTCCCTTCGCTTGTTCAGAAACCCTTCCGGGAGAATTCCCCAGCGAGATAAACATGAAAAGGCCGCGGCGTTGCCGCCGCGGGCTTTGAAGATTCGCCGAAAATCGGCCGATTACGCCGCCTGCCCCTGGACAGCGCTAACCAGCTGTTGAAACGCAGCGGGATCGCTGACGGCCAGATGAGCCAATTGCTTGCGGTCGATCTCGATACCCGACTGGATCAGTTTGCCCATAAAAACGCTATAGGATATGCCCAACTGCTTGACGGCGGCGCTGATGCGTTGAATCCATAAAGCGCGGAATTCACGCTTGCGGACGCGGCGGTCTCGATAGGCGTATACCAGCCCTTTGTGCACGCCATGACGAGCGGCTCGGATTTGATTGCGGCGTCCCAATCGCGAACCCTTGGCGGCTTTTAATACTTTTTTACGCCGATTCCGTGATGCTACCTGGCTAATTGCGCGTGGCATGATTCAAAAACCTCACTCGTTCAATAGTAACGTGGATTCCGGTTGGCTAATCAACAGACCAGCATACGGCGCACGCGATTCACTTCACAGGCGCTCACCAGGGTTTGTTGACGCAGACGCCGTTTCTGCTTGGCGTTTTTTCTTCGCCGCAGATGGCTCAAGTAAGCGCGTTCCCGTTTAAACTTTCCGGTCTTACTCTTGCGAAATCGTTTCGCGGCTGCCCGATTGGTTTTCATCTTGGGTCCCGATGCCATAATTACTCCTCGTCCACATATTCTTCTTCGATCGATGTATCGTCATCGTCCATGGTAGAATCGTAATCATCCGGTTCATCATCCGGCATTGGATTCGATTCGTTTATCAATACTTCCTGCGGAAGAGTGAACACCGGCTGACTGACCTCCGGCCGTTTCAACTCGTCCTTGATTTTCTTTTTTTGGGCGGCCGTCAACGGGGCGAGGGTCATATTCATGAACCGTCCCTCGGTCTGCGGCGGCTGTTCCACCTGGCCATATTCCACCAGATGGGCGATAACCCGGTCTAAAACCACGCGTCCCAAATCCTTATGCGCATTCTCCCGCCCCCGGAATTGAAGGATGAATTTGACTTTGTCCCCGTGTTCCAGGAACTTGATCGCGTGATTCATTTTAAAATCATAATCGTGCTGTTCGATTCGAGGCCGTAATTTAATTTCCTTGACGACAATCAGTTTTTGTTTCTTTTTGGCCTCTTTTTGTTTTTTAGCCAATTCATACCGGTATTGGCCGTAATCCATAATCCGGCAGACATGCGGCTTCGATTTGGCGCTGACTTCTACCAAATCCAATCCTGCCGCAATGGCCCTTCTTTGGGCCTCGTCAATGGCCACAACACCGGCGTGCTCGCCCAGTTCATCGATCAGCCGAACTTCACGTTCCCGAATTTGTTCGTTCACCCGGGTGACGTCGCGGGGATCTTCCCGCTTGATTGGTTTTTGTTTTCTAATTGACAATCACACTCCTCTCGGACCAGGCCGGTCAGTATAAAAACAGAGGTTTTTATTATAAATCACTTTTGGGTATTTGGGTAACCGTACGGATGTATTCAAACGCTTTTTCCAAGGGCATGGCACCCAGGTCTTTTTTCCCGCGTTCCCGGACCGAAACGGTTCCCTCTTCGACTTCGCGCTTGCCGGCCACCAGCATAACCGGGATTTTCAAGGACTCGGCCTCACGAATTTTGTAGCCGATTTTTTCATTACGCTCGTCGGCTTCGCAACGAATCTTATCTGCGCAGAGTTTTTTGGCAATCTCTTTGGCGTAAGGAATTTGATCATCGGTAATGGGTAAAACCTTAACCTGCACGGGAGAAAGCCATCCCGGAAAAGCTCCCTTGTAATGCTCGATCAGATTTCCCATGAAACGTTCCATCGATCCCAGGACGGTTCGATGGATCATCACCACGCGCTTTTTTTCGCCGTCGGCGTCAATGTAGTTGACATCGAAGCGTTCGGGCAGATTAAAGTCAAGTTGGAACGTTGGTCCCTGCCAGGTACGTCCCAGTGCGTCGAAGAGTTTCACGTCGATTTTAGGGCCATAAAAAACACCGCCCCCTTCATCCATTTTCCACGGCTTGCCGGTCTTTTCCAGGCAGGCGCGAAGGGTGTTGGTGGCGTGTTCCCACATTTCGTCTGTCCCCATCCATTTTTCAGGGCGAGTGGCCAGATACATTTCGTATTCGAAACCGAAGGCCTTCATCATGAAGTCGGCGAGGCTGATGACTCCATTGATTTCGTCTTCCAACTGGTCTGGGCGGCAGAAGATATGCGCATCGTCTTGAGTAAATCCTCGAACCCGTAAAAGGCCGTGCAAGGTTCCAGACCGCTCGTAACGATAGACCGTTCCCAATTCCGCGAACCGAATGGGCAGATCGCGGTAGCTGTGGAGCTGGGTTTTGAAAATCAGTATATGCCCCGGACAGTTCATGGGTTTGGCGTAATAATCGATCCCATCGATGTCCATGGGGGAATACATATTTTCTTTGTAATTTTCCAGATGGCCGGACTGTTTGAACAAATTCTCACGCAACAGATGCGGAATATAGACCTGTTCGTATCCGCGCTTGTAATGTTCTTCTCGCCAGAAGGTTTCAATGATGTTACGGACGCGCGCGCCCCGGGGATGCCAGAAAATCAATCCCGGTCCGGCTTCTTCATGGATGCTGAAGAGATCCAATTCCTTGCCGATTTTGCGGTGATCGCGTTCCTTGGCTTCTTCGAGTTTATCCAGATATTCTTTCAGTTCCTGTTTGGAAGCAGCGGCGGTTCCATAAATGCGTTGCAGCATCGGGCGTTTTTCGTCACCCCGCCAATAAGCCCCGGCGTTTTGCAGTAGTTTGAAATGCTTCAGGTACCCAGTATCGGGAACGTGAGGCCCCCGGCACATGTCGGTGAAGTCGCCTTGTTTGTAGAAACTGAAGGAATCGTCTTCAAAATCCTCAATCAGTTCGACTTTGTAGGGCTGATTCAACTTTTTGTAATATTCCAGTGCTTCCGCTCGAGACATCACAAACCGTTCGACCGGGATGCGTTCTTTCGATTTTTCCTGCATCCGTTCTTCGATGCGTTCCAGATCTTCGGGCGTGAATGGCTCTTCCACATCAAAATCGTAGTAATAACCCTCGTCAATGGGGGGGCCGATAGCCAGTTTGGCATTGGGAAAGAGTTCGGTTACTGCCTGAGCCATTAAGTGAGTCGTACTGTGATAGAGGATTTCCCGGCCTTGGGGATCAGCAGCCGTCAACCATTCCAGTGCGCCGTCCTCCATCAGAGGGCTTTTTAAATCGACAACGGTTCCATTAAAACGAACAGCTAAAACGCCATCCGGTTTGGGGGACAACGAATCCAGGACTTGTAGAGGTGTATTACCTGCCGGAATTTCCCGGGAATCGCCTCCGATTGCGATACGTATGTTTTTTCGTTCTTCCGATGTTGAATCCGACATAATTCTTGAACCGATGTATATCCGATTGACCTGCTTCGGAGCGACAACCTGCTAATTTCTATCCCTCCGAATTCCCAGACGGAGAGGAGAGGCCATCACCCCGCCTAAATTCAAAAAAAGAGACCGGTTAGGTCTCTTTCCATGACCGAACTCATTATAATTTTATCTCGCACGCGAATCCGCGGAACGAAACGAAGCGTCGAGGAATGGTGGGTCCTACTGGACTTGAACCAGTGACCTCTTGCATGTCAAGCAAGCACTCTAACCAAACTGAGCTAAGGACCCTATAACATCAAGTAAACCAAAAGTATACCGAATTCCTTCAGTCAGTCAACAGCCGCAATCGAACGAATACAATCCATCAATGTCATAATCTATCCTTTGATTATCACCGCCCATGCATTATTGTCCAATCGTCGAAACTTTCGATCTCACATTCAACCGTTATCGGAATTTCGTAAGGAGGGAGAAAAGGCGAATGAAAGCTGAGCAGGTATTCGCCCGGCCAGGATGATTGGAAAACGAACACATTTTTCAATTGTAACGAATTTCAATTGTAACGAATTAGCAGTATGCCACCCGTTCTTCACGGTATATTTCCCGGTAGAATGGAAGGTAGAAGGAGTATTCAGATGGGCGATTTCTCAATCCGATGGAAAACCTGGGTGTCGCGGATCAAATCCATCCTCATGGGGGATGCGTTTCTCTGCGACCGGTGCAAATTCAATTACGGCAACGTCTGTCTTCGTCCCGAACGTCCCAACGCCAAACAATGCCCCGAGTTTGTGAAAAAATAATTTCGTGAAGGAACACTGGGAGCGCGGGCGTCCCCGCCCACACGCAGTTTCAATTACGCCCATTACTCCGGTCATTATCCGGAGGGCGAGGGAGTTAGATTGCTTCACTTCGTTCGCAATGACAGGAGTGAGGTGGGTTTGAAACCAGCCCCTACATATACCTTTCTCCAGGGAGAGCGGGAGAAAATGTCAATGCCTTGAATGATTACAAGGCTTTTACGAAAGCAACGATCTCTTCCGGCTCGCGCATGCGTCCTACGCCCACGTCGCCCGACGCCAGGTCGCCCGATCCCGGTTCGACAATCCGATAGCCAAATCCACGCAAGGTTTCTATATTCCGCTGGACCGCAGGATGCGTCCACATCTGCGTATGCATTGCGGGAGCGAACACCACAGGGCATTGGAGCGCCAAAACCATGCTGGATAACAGATCGTCGGCGATACCATTGGCGACTTTCCCGATCATGTTGGCCGTGGCAGGCGCAATCAACGCCAGATCTGCCCAATCCGCCCAACGGATATGCTGGACTTCATGCCGGGAAGAGGGATCGAACATCTCGCAAGCAACCGGATTGCCGGAAAGGGTTGATAAGGTCAAGGGAGTGATGAATTCCCGGGCGCATTCCGTCATCACCACCCGAACATCGGCGTGCTCTTTTTTGAGGTATCGGACAAGATAGGCCGTTTTGTAAGCGGCAATACCGCCGGTGACGCCCAGCAGGATATTCTTTCCGTTAAGTTCCATGATTGTAGTCTCCAAATTTTACAAAGTTTTTGCCAACCGATCCGCCAGCGCTTCCGCGATGGATTCCCGCGACAATAAGGGAGCGGAAACCGAACAAACGCCGTCCGCCTCCTGCAGTTCCATCAAGTACGCCACGTGTCTCTCCGCTTCGATTTCTTCCACCCGGTTGGCCACCACCAGCCGGGCGCCGCTGCGGCGCATCAGGTCGCTCGCACGATCCCGCAAATCTTCCAGAGATATCTGCGACTCCAATTTGAATCCCACCAATAACACCTCCGGCGCCCATTCGCGAATGCGCTCGATGATCTTCTCGCCGCGACGCAAACGAATCACCCACTCCTCTTCGTCCGAACGCTTTTTCCCCTCAAGCGCTCCCACCGGAATATAATCCAACACGGCCGCCGCCATGCAGACGACATCGATTTTTTGCCGGGTCAGTCTTTCTCGAATCCCATCGCGCAGCTGATCGACCGTATAAAAACGGGATTCGCGGATTCCGGATAAATCCTCACCGGGGAATAGCATGGAGGGTGTGACACTGGTTTCTCCCGCCAGCATTTCGACTCGCGCGCCGTGCCGCATCAGAGTGCAGGCGATGACGCTCCCCAGGCGGCCGGTGGATCGATTCGTCAAAGCGCGCACCGCATCCAGAGGTGCAAACGTAGGGCCAGATGTTACGAGTATAGTTTTATTACTTAAATCCTGTACCATAGCCACGATCGAAGTACAATTCGAAATACTTTCTTTTTTTGGGGTACGCTTATATACCGCTAGCCGACAAGACGCTTTGGAATACTCATGCTATCTTTCAGTATAGCACTCGAAAGGATTTACTCATGAAGGCTCTATTTTATTCTTTCTTTTTCATTTTATGCACCGTTCCCTTTTCCGATTCACAGATTGTGGATATGAATCATCTCCCCCAGGGAACCCGACGCATCGTTCAATCGCAATCTTCCTATTTCACCGCCCCCATCGTTAAGAATATTGGCGATTTCAATGGGGATGGGATTCCCGATTTCGCCCTCTCGTTTCCTCTGGGCGATATTGTTTACGTCGTATATGGCAAACGGACTTTCGCGCCGGAGATCAATCTGGACTCGTTGGGGCCGAACGGGTTTACCATTTATGGAAATCCCGGGACGAATTTCGGCACCTCCATGCTCTCACCGGGCGATATGGATCGAGACGGGAAAACCGAACTGGCCATTGGAGCGCCATTGGATGGGATCGGCGGACGAGTGTATATCTTGAAAGGCAGTTATTTGTTTCAAGACCTGCTCGTTTCCGATACAAGCCGCTTCCTATTGATCGTCGAAGGAGCTCCCAGCGAAAATCTTGGCCAGAAACTGGGTCAAGGAGGTCTGGTCAACGGCGACGCCTCCGCCGATCTGCTGATTCCCAGTCCCTCATTCGTTCGAACCGACGAAAACGATCAAACCATCCTGGGCGCCGCGTATATTATTTATGGCCAGTTCTCGTATCCCGAACGAATCGTTCAGACAACTACACTCGATCCAGAAACAACCCTGACTATCCTGAATGTCCCGTGGGGCGATGACAAGGTATTTGGTTTTGGAAGTCACTGGGAGGCTATAGGCGCCTTTCGGGGAGAGACTACGAACGATTTGGCACTGGTGACGGAGATCGATACAATCACCCCTCAAGTCAGAATCCGGATTTTCCCAGGAACATCCTCATTGAAAGGAGTCACCCGTATCGATCAGATTCAAGAAAATGCGTTGACCGTGACGCTGCGTCTTTTTGCCACATCGGCCATGCATCAAATCGGAAACCTGACGGCTTCCGACCTGACCGGCGATGGAAAGCCCGAACTGATCGCCGCTTTTCCCAACGCATCCCTTTCGGATTACGCTTTAGGAGGAGGCGTCGTGGCCGTCATTCAAAATTCCGGATGGGTTGAGGGCGAGACGGTAATAACTCCCAACGATCTATCTTCGACGGCAATATTCACCCGAAACCGGAAGAGTGCCGCATTGGGAACGGCCGTTCTCAATACCAATACGGGTCTCTTTCTCAGTACCCTTCCCTCGACTACCCAGGAAGCGGGTTCGAGCGAAGGCGGCATTTTATATTCAGTACCTCGCGCATTATTGAACTTTGCCGGTATTCAGGAAATCAGCGAGATTGCTCCTCTGCGTTTTCACGCCCGGGAAACCACCGATCTCTTCGCCACATCCATTGCACTTCTGGGCGATTTAAATCGGGATGGTATTGAGGACCTATTGATCAGTTCCTCGGAACTCGCGGATGATCCCGCCGTGGCTTATATTGTCCCCGCCA
>CAZFOX010000046.1:0-13674 GCA_964520565.1 uncultured bacterium
TGACAATGAATTGCGATTCCGCCGCCTGGGGAATAAATTCCTGTTTGATATCTCTCAAAATGGGATAACACGAGAAACAAACCAACAATACTACAAAGGCAGTGAGAAAACGATGTTTTAATGTTCCCCGTAAAAATCGCGTATAATACCCCTCCTGGCCTTCGGAAGTTCCATGAGGAACCTTTTTGAGATACCGGGAACATAGAGCCGGTATCATGACCAACGCCACCACCAGCGACGTCATCAGGGAAAATACAACGGTAAGCGCCTGTTCCTTAAATAATTGCGCCGTCACCCCGCCCATGTATGCAATCGGCACAAACACCACCACGGTCGTCAGTGTAGAGGCGGCAATAGCGGAACCGACCTCTCCGGCACCTCGCATGGCGGCTTCTTTGGAATCATCCCCCATCTGCCTTCTACGAAAAATATTCTCGATTACCACAATGGCGTTATCCACCAGCATTCCCGCGCCCAGCGCCAGCCCGCCCAGGGTCATGATATTCAAGGAAAGATCCATGAAATACATCAAATTAAACGTCGCCAGGATGGACACGGGAATCGAAAGCGAAACGATTAAAGTGGATCGGATATTCCATAAGAAGAGCAACAGCACCAAAGCCGCCAGCCCAATCCCCTGAACGGCCGTGCTCTTTACCTCTTCGATGGAACGAGTGATAAATAGAGACTGGTCGTAAGCGATCTCCAACTTCACATCTTTGGGAACAATTCCGGTTTCTTGCTTTCGGCCAATGCCGCCCATCTCGCCCCCCTGCCCCCGGCTTTGTATGGGTTGCAATTTTTGTTCTTCGGTTCCTAAAAACTCGCGCACCGCTTTGACTACCTCAACCGTATTGCCGCCGGATTCTTTATACAACGCGATACCCACACCCGGCTTGTTGTTCATCCGAACCATATCCGTCGGTTCTTCGTAAAGCCACTTCGCTTCGCCCAGGTCGGTCAGATAGATGGGAACGCCGGCCGAATAACCGACCACACACTGCGATACTTCATCCAGATTCTGGATTTCGCCGACCGCCCGGATCATGTACCGCTGATTGCTCTCTTCCACCCAGCCGCCCGACGCGCTGACGTTCGCCTGATCGAGCGCCTGCGCGATACTATCGAGAGACAGGCCGTAGAAATGCAACAACTCAGGATCGAGCATGCAACGAATTTCGGGAATCAGACCTCCCGTCACTTCCGCGCGGGCAATCCCCTGAATGCGCTCCAACGCAGGCCCGAGGGTTCGCTCGGCGAGATACCGCAAATCCTCCAACGGCCGATCGCCCGTCAACCCCAGCGTCATAACCGGCAAGGCGTTGGGGTCGTATCGTAGCGCCGTGATGTCTTCGATCTCTTCGATCTGCGATCCCTGCGTATTTTTTTTCACCTCCAACATGGCGAAATCCATGTCGGTTCCCCAACTGAAATCGACGATGATAGCGCCGCTGTCTGCCCGCGATACGCTCGATACCTGATCGACTCCGCGAATGGTTTTCAAACGGCCTTCCAGAGGTTCGATGACGATCCGTTCGATTTCCTGCGGAGCCAGACCGGGCGCGTCGGCCATTACGGTAATGCGCGGCGCGCGAAGATCCGGAAACAAATTGGTGGGCAGCTTATTGAGGGAAATCCACCCCAACAGGATCACCCCGATAAAAAACATACTGACGGTCACCGGATAACGTACCGCAAACGCGGCAGCGCCCATTCCACGGTGCAGGATACCACTCTCGGATCCCGACGAATCCGGCGATGGATTCGTCCCCATGGGATCGCCTCCATGGGCATTCATTTCTTCATGCTCTTTCATTCCCTATCCTCGGTTTCTACCGCGTCAGCCGGTTTCGTCAAATATTAACGGCTTCGCCACGTTCTTAGGTAAACCATCTGGCCGTCTGCCTCAATCGGCGAAAAAGATAATCGAGCACAAAACCCGCCAGAACGAGCGTTATCACACGATTAAAAATCATCGATCCCATAAACATCTGCCTTTCCTGGGATCCCGGCAATGGAATCGGATTATAAAACAAATCGATAGGCCCCAACGGGCTCAACCAATAAAAATGCGCTCCCAGAATCAACAACGTCACCAACCCGGTCGCGATTCCATGAAGACAGAGAGTCGAAACCAGCACGGTTATCGCGCCGACTGTAAACGAGGTGGTGAGCAGAAACAGGATGGCAATCATTCGGCCTTCCATATAACTACCGAAATAACCGAAGAAAAACACCACAAATAAACTGAGCACAAACACCCAGATCGAAACGGTTGTCAATTGCATGACGATCAGGGGGCCCCGCCGCATAGGCTGGCTCCACAAAATCTCCAGCGTGTTGTCATCCCTTTCACGGGGCAGCAGATTCATGCACAACAAAACCATAACGACCGTGAAATAGATATAGCCATAATGGAGAAGATGATTCATATTTCCGGCCCGGTTATTGGTCAGAATCCAACCGAAAAATAATAATGCGCCCAGAAGCGATAAATACATTTCAATCCGTAAAAAACGGCGCGAAGTGTATAAAAACAACCGGAGCCAATACCCGAATTCCAGCCAGCACCATACCAGGACAAACAGAAGCGCCCGGTATACGCCGCGAATCCCTCTTCCGGTTTTTCGGATGGCATGGCCTGGCAGACGTACGATCCGCCGGATCAGTCCGGGCCGCACGGCAGGTAATTCCGGAAGACGTTCCAATTGGTCCAATGAATCCATCGTTCTTTCCTATGCGGTGCAAATCTCGTTTTCTAAAAAATGAATATACGCGTCTTCCAGATTGGGGATTACGGCACGGGCGTTTTCCGATGGCGGCGTGGAGGAAACCATCCGGAAGCAGATTCCCCGGCGATCTTCTCGAATGGAAACCAGATTGCTTTTCCCTACATATCTCTCGACATCCTGTGGACTCCCGAAAAACTCCCATGTTTCGCCCTGCGCGGCGCGCACGAAGTCGGTCGGCGATCCCTGAAAACAGATCCGGCCATCCAATAAAAGAGCCAAACGGCTGCATGTCTCTTCAATATCTTTCACGATATGGGTTGAAAGAATCACCACTCGGTCTTTTCCCAACTCGAAAAGCAGATTTCGAAAATGGACCCGTTCTTCCGGATCGAGTCCGGCGGTAGGTTCATCCACAACGATCAGTTTGGGATCGCCCAAAAGCGCCTGCGCGATACCCACCCGCCGCAACATGCCTCCTGAAAATGTCTTCAACCGCTTATGCCCCACTTCGGATAAACGGACGATCGCTAAAAGTTCCTCGGCATGCCGCCGTAATCGCTTTCCTCTCAATCCCTTCAAACTCCCTAGATACTGAAGAAATTCTCTCGCGGTCAATTCAGGAAAAAAACCAAAAAACTGCGGTAAATATCCCAACCAGGGACGAACACGATCCGGATTTTTCCGAATGTTGACTCCATCGATCCAGACATCGCCGTCCGTGGGTTCCAATAACAGAGTCAAAATCTCCATCAGGGTGGTTTTCCCTGCCCCATTCGGTCCCAGCAATCCAAATAATCCGTCAGAAATCCGCAGATCGATCCCTTTCAGAGCCTCGCGCCCATCGGGATAGATTTTCGTAAGTCCCTGACAGATTACTTCCATGAAAAACAATCTCCATTTCGATAGAAAACCGGCTTAGCGCGGTTGTCGATGTAAGAAGCGGATTCATCCAAGACGAAACGGCATAAAGTCATCAACGTATATTCTATCTACAAGACTTTGTGGCCAGATCAAAGTGATGGGTACAAGATATAGCGTGAGTTTCGTCTTCAAGCCACTTTTTGCCGAATCATCATCCAACGGAAAAAGAAACTCTCCGTTCTCTTGGCTGCATGGCGGTTTAATGGATCCGATCAGGACGAACTGGCGGAATTTTCTTTTCCCAGAACATCCTCTTCCCCGGTTAATGGATTCGGTTCGCGAATGGATATGTTGACATCCACACCATCGGTTAATGTCTCATACCCTAACACAACCAGGTACTCTCCCTCGCGCAACCCATCCACGATTTCCACTTTTTCCCGGTTCTCAATCCCTACGGTTACCACCCGCTCCTCGGCAATCATGGTCTTTTCCTGCGGTTGTTCGGATTCGGCTTCTTCCACCGGATCTTCCTGCGCCTCTTCGGTCGTCTCTGGCACAATATCCGAAGCTACGGCTAATTTTTCCAGGCCGCCCGCCATCGCCAATTGCCGATTTTCGGGGGGCGTTGGATCATCCTTCCCGGAAGATTCAATCGTACCGGTGGCGCTTTTTACTTCTTCCTCTTCCGGTTTTTCTTTTGCGACAAAAACAACCTGCCGGTTGTTACGCAATAACACCAATTCTCGTGGAATACTGATCGCATCGGGACGCTCTTCCGTAATGACACGCGCCTTGGCAAACATTCCGGGCCGTAATTCGTGCCTCGGATTATCGACCAGTACATTCACGGTGTAGGTTCGTGTATTGGAATTCAAGGACGTCGAAATATCCGCCACTTTCCCAACAAATACCTGCTGCGATTTGGTATACGCTTCGATTTCCACATCCTGGCCGACTTTTACATCTTCCAGGTCTTTCGCCGGAACATCCAACGCCACATACACGCGATCGATATTGGCCAGACGGCATATCACTGTCCCCTGCCCCACCATCTGCCCGTTCAGTAACGTCAGATCGGTCTCTTCGGTCGTTTTTTGCGAATTGGCAACGTTCTGCTTGGCGGGCAACAGTACGCCATCATAGGGAATCTCTATCGGAACTTTCTCTTGTTCCTGCTTGGTTTTCTGTAGCTCCATTTCCCTCGATCGGATGTTTTTCAGAGTCGTTTCAAAATTGTTCTTCCGTTGAATCCGCGTCAGAATCGCTTGATCGTATTCATACTTGGCTATCGCTCCGCGCTCGAACATCGCTTTCTTGAAAGCTTCATCCCGGTACGCTTGCGCTAAATTAGCGCTGGCAGGCTCCACTTCCGCCTTCGCCGTCTGCAAAGCAAGTTCTGCCAACTCGATATTCCGGTTCAGTTCCCGGTCGTCAATCCGCGCCAGAATCTCACCTTTCTTGACCTCATCGCCTTCCAACCATCGCTGGGTATAATAGATACGGCCGGTCATTTCCGGCTTCATTTCTAACTCTTTAATTGGAACAACCGTCCCCCGCGCCTGAAGATACGCATACATGCGCCCACGCGTCACCGATTCCACCGTCACGGGTATCTTAAACTTGGGCTTCTCCGGTTTTCCAAAACCTTCCCCCGGTTTTCCGAAGGCCGTTTGAGAACCCTGGCCGGGCGCTCCAGATTGTGGTTTTCCACCCCAAAAACCACACCCAGTCGCTAAAACCAGTCCCAGCGTTACGAGTAGAAGATTACGTATCTTTTTCATAGTGAGTCTGTCCTGTTTCAGTCCTATTCATGAAGGCATCCGTCGCCATTTGTAATCGAAACCGCTTTTCCCTCTCTCTGATTCAATTGGAGTGGAGAATGATTCATATAGCAGGAACGGTAAACTATCTTGAAACAATCTCGAATTGAAAGACGATTTTTTCCCTCACTCTTACCTACTACGCAAAAAGACGGGATTAGGTTTAAAACTTATACGAATTTCCCTTCGTAAAATTTCTTTAACTTACTAGCCAAAGATATTTGAAATTCAGGTATCTGCAAATTTTTTCAAGGCTCCGAAAGCATTCGAAAAGATAAACTCGCAGAATCACCCTGAAAAAACCGGTTAATCAAGTAGTTTTGCTATACTCCCCCAAAAATTCCGGCATAATTTTTCCGCTGTCCTCGATATTTCATTAGGCCACCGTTCTTCGGTAATCTCCATCAATTCCAATGCCGCCTTCTTCTCTTCTCCATGCAAATCAGGCAGATACGTCGTCGCCCATTTTTGCGCTTCTTCCCGAGTCACTTCGATATGAAACTGTAATCCAAACGCAAAATCCTCATATCCAAATGCTTGATGAGGGCAGCATGACGATCGGGCCAGATGCTTTGCGCCATCCGGCAAGTCGAACGTATCGCCGTGCCACTGGAAAACATCTGCTGGAGAAGATATTCCAAAGAACAGGGGACTGTTTTCCCCCGCCGGTGTTAGGTCAACGGTCATACATCCAATTTCCGGTTCATAATTCCTGTAAACGCGGGCTCCAAGCGTGCGCGCCAGCAATTGCGCACCCAGACAGATTCCCAAAACAGGAATTCTCTTCTGGAGACAATCGCCGATAAACTTTTTCTCTTGCCGTAAATAGGAGTATCGATGCTCCTCATCTACGTTCATGGGGCCGCCCAATATCACGACCGCACCGTAGGCCGTAACTTCTTCAGGAAGCTGATTGCCAGCATATAAGTCACGGATTTCATAAGGAATGTTCCTTTCCCGCAAGAACATTTCCAGAATCCCAGGGCCTTCCAATGTTACATTTTTTAAAAATAAAACCGGTTTTCTCATACTAACCAACAACCTCACTGCAATTCACTTAACTTGTTGTTAAAAATCAACTGAGACTCTCATTTTCCTGAAACACCGTGCTTTAAATTGATGAAACTCCTGATTTCATCTATCCTTAACTTCGCCCTTTCTCTCATCCGGCCTGGAACCGCCGATTCGGCAGCCTCCAGGCACTTCATCGATCTTCCTCTATCGCTCTCCAATGAGAGAATCGCATCCCGCATCGATCCAGCTGCTCTCGCTCCGCAGTACCAGTTCCCATATTGTTCCGCCATCTCTTCCAGGATAGGCATCGGTAACCAGCCAAGCATCGCCCAGAAAAAACGAGCCAATTCATTGCCTGGGCCTGCCGAAACCGCCAATGCACCGTACGTAAGAGGTGCAATATCAGTATGTTTACGAATTAAACCCCTTAAGGAAAACACACTATTGCCTGTCAAGCAATTCCAGCTGACAAACTGCAGCGAAAGCGGCATCTCCCGCTGGACTCTCTCAAACATGGAATCCCGTGGATCGCATACCAGACATTGGACGAACGAATCCTCCCCACTATGCAAAAAATCCAGTAAATCGGATAATTTCTCTTCATCCAATCCGGACATATTCAACCATAACTCTTTATTCTGCAATCTATTATTTATATTTTTTATTGAATCGCTCTTAAATCCGTTTTCACCTGTCAATTCATCGAATCTCTCTTTGCCGATCAGATAGATAACGTTTTCCGCTCGTTTTTCAGTCAATCTCTCCCCCGGTTCCCCGGAAATTAGAAACGATAACCTGCAATCGGAAATCGTTTCTCCAATCTCATTTACAATCGATGTTGGCTCGAAACCAATCAGGTTATCTCCCCATAAGGCCTGTTGGTTAACAATATCTTTCCAATAATCCCGCGTCCATTGCTTCTGGATATCCCCTCTGAAAAAGCACCCGCGTCTGGGATTTAACGGTTGGAAATCCGCCGAAGTCATTTCCCACTCAAAACATTCCTCATAAAACCGGAAAAATCGCCACAGTTTCCCCACTCCATGGATTAGGGAATTCTCCGAACCGCAACACACGAGTATTTCGGGAAATCTACCCTCTTGAATCCGGAGGTTGATATGCTCTGAATAATCGGGGAAAGGCAGAAGCCGGATGGGAGGTTCAACTCGAATCGAATCTTCCTCAGAAAAAGACTCCAAGGTTTCCAATCGGATCGACAAGGATGCCTCAGCGGAAGAGGATGTATCCCCTTGTAATATTAGCACTTGTAGATCGATTCGCTCCGTTATTTCCTTTTTTAGTATCCTCGCCGCAATAAGAAAGGCCCTGGATGCGTCTTTGGGAATTCGAATCAGGATGAAAGACCCAGCCTTCACCACACTTTTCATTTTCTAATACCATCCATACCCCGATTTCTGCAGGCTTCCTTAACTTAATCCCTGAAAACACTACTATATCTCTTCAAGGAACCTCCAAAAAGGAAATTGCCATGTCCCCGATTTTTTCATTTCCATCGCTCGTAGAGGCGGATTTCAAACCCGCCCTGTGTATTCTATCTTTGTTACTTATCATCTTATCTTTCTCTCTAACCAGTTGTGGCCCCGTCAACCTCTCTCCAGAAATCGCCTTTAGCCACATCCTGACCGATCAATCCGAGTGGCATGCCGGAGCCGTTCGCTGGAAAGAACTCGTCGAAAAAAAACTCCCCAACCATATCCGTATCCGGTTAATCCCAACCGCCTCTCTTTCCAAAAATAACCAGCGTACCGAACTCGAAATGGTTCAGGCGGGAACCCTGGGAGGTTCCTGGGAATCGACCATTCTCCTTACTATGGCCGATCCGCGCTGGACGGTCTGGTCGATGCCCTGGCTCTTTACTTCGTATGAAGACGTTGAACGAGTTTGCGAAAGCGAACTGGGCGAAAGTATGTTGCATTCCCTCGAAGAAAAGGGAATCGTCGGCCTGGCCTATGGCTTCAATGGATTCCGCCACTTGACCAATTCCCGCCGCCCCGTCGCCACAACAGACGACATGAATGCCTTGAAAATCCGCGTCCCGTCCATCCCCATGTACCTTTCTCTTTTCAAGCAATGGGGAGCCGATCCAAGCCCCATGAATTTCGGCGACCTGATCGTCGCTCTTCGCGAAGGGGGGATGGACGGCCAGGAAAACCCCCTGCATGTGATCGTCTCCCGCAATCTTTACGAAATGCAGAAATATTTGACTCTCTGGGAATACTCGTTCGATCCGCTGGTTTTCTGCATGAGCAAAATCGTTTGGGATCGGCTTTCCTCCGAAGAACAAACCGTTATCCGGGACGCCGCCCGCGAAGCCTGCCGTTATCAGCGAAAACTGGTGATGGATAACGAAAAACAACACCTGGAGACCCTTCGTGGAAAAGGCATGGAAATCACGATTCCCCCTGCCGATTCCATCGAACAATTCAAAACCTCTGCCCAAAAAGTCTACCAAGAATACGAATCCATTATCGGGAAAGAACTTCTGGAACGGTTCCAGGCGGCTTCGAGCGCTCAATCGCCATCCGAAACAGGCCCGTCATGAATAAAAAACCGGCGCTCCTTTTCGAAGAATGGCTCATGATCGGCATCCTGGCGATTCAGGTTTCGCTGGTCTGCGCGTGCGTCCTTTCCCGCTATGCCTTCAACGGGTCGATTTCGTTCACGGAAGAATTGACCCGCTATCTGCTGATCTGGCTGACCGGCCTGGGTTTCTCGGCAAGCTATGCACGGAATGAAATGATGGGGTTCCGCTGGCCTGGCCATCGTCCCGAATGGTTGAACAAAGCTCTGCAATGGTTAGGAATCGCCGCAGGCGCGCTTTTCTCGATCCTGCTTCTGATCTCTTCCATGCAAATGATCCAACTGCAATGGCGCTACCGCCAGCTCACCAGCGTAATGGAATGGCCGATTGTCCTCATCAGCGCCGCGTTTCCGGTCGCATCGATTCTGTATCTCGTACGCACAATCCTCCGCCTTCGTTCCTCCAACAAAATGGGCGGAATAGGAGTGTTTTTCATTGTAATTCTTCTTCTCCCGATAGCCTCCTCTTTTTCCGGATCGCCATTCGATTCCCCTTGGATCCGCCACACCATCGATAACACCTCCCAGGGTGCGGACGGCGTTCGTCTGGCGGATGCCAACCGCGACGGGTTGCCGGACATCGCCACCGGCTGGGAAGAAGGTGGACTCATCCGCGTCTACCTCCATCCCGGCCCCTCCCATGTCAAATCCCCCTGGCCCAGCGTCACCGTAGGACAAGTCGGTTCCCCCGAAGACGCCGTCTTCGCCGATCTGGATAGCGACGGCGCTCTGGATGTAATCTCCTGCAGCGAAAGCGATACCCGCCAGGTCTGGATTCACTGGGCGCCCGCCAACCCCGATGAATTCCTCCACTCAAATTCATGGAACACCGAATCCATCCCGGCCTGCCGGGATAAGGCGCAATGGATGTATTGCCTGCCCATGCAGATTGATGGCAAGAACGGGATCGATCTCGTCCTGGGAGCAAAAAACAAAAACGCCCGGATTGGATGGCTGGAATCGCCACCCAATCCCCGAAACGCCGCGGATTGGCAATGGCATTCTCTCAGCGAAGCCGGTTGGATCATGAGCATAGAAGAAACCGATTTGAACCAGGATGGCCATCCCGATATCCTGGTCTCCGACCGCAAAGGACATACTCGCGGCTGTTACTGGCTTGAAAATCCCAGAAAACAGCCGACGGCATCTTGGAACCGTCATCCCATCAGTGACAATAACCAGGAATTCATGTTTCTCGATTCCGCCGATATCGATCGAGACGGATCGATCGATATCCCGGTGGCTATTCGATCTTCTTTCCTCTCGATTTATTGGGCTCAACCATCCTCTTCTTGGAAACAGGAAATCGTCTCCTTCCCAACCCATACGGGAACCGGCAAATCGGTCGCTATAGGCGATATCGACCTTGATCGAACACCGGATATTGTGGTTTCCTGTGAAAACGCCTTCGAAGATCGCGCAGGCGTGTTTTGGATGCAACAACGCGATTCTCAATGGATTTCTCATCCGGTCAGCGGCCCGGAAGGCGTGAAATTCGACCGGGTGGAACTCCTCGATCTCGACGGCGACGGAGACTTGGACATCCTGACCTGTGAGGAAAGTGATAACCTGGGAGTTATCTGGTATGAAAATCCTTGTTGAATACCCTAAAATCCTATTCCACGGAGGTATATCGCTAAAATGAAACGACACGTAATTTGCATCGCCGCCTTATGGCTCGCCGCGGCTGGCTTGGTATGGGCTCAAGAGGCTCCCGCACCTACGAGTACCGGCCCCGCGCCGCTTCAACTCTGGCCCGAAAAAGTACCGGGCAAGTTGAAAGCCGATGAAAAGGATTGGCCAAATATTACGCCATACCTTCTTCCCTCCGATCGGGGAGTACGGCCTGCCGTCCTGATTTGCCCCGGGGGCGGTTACGGACACCTGGCCATGGATCATGAAGGCCATCAGATCGCACAATGGCTCAACCGGATCGGCGTGCACGGCTTTATCCTGCAATACCGCCACGCTCCCCAGTATTCGCATCCCATCCCCATGACGGATGCCATGCGCGCCATGCGTACCGTTCGCGCTCGCGCTTCTGAATGGAACGTCGATCCCGACCGCATTGGAATCATCGGTTTCTCAGCGGGCGGCCATCTGGCTTCCACCGTGGGAACGCACTTCGATTACGGCAATCCTCTTTCTGAGGATATCATCGAAAAAACTAGTTCCCGCCCCAACTTCATGATCCTGGTCTATCCAGTCATCACCTTCGCCAACGACTACACGCATCTGGGTACCCGCAAGAACCTGATTGGCGATCCGCCCGATCCCGCGTTGCTTGCCTCGTATTCCAACGAGAAGCAGATTCAGCCGTTTACTCCACCCACTTTTCTGGTTCATAGCAGCGATGATAAGGTCGTTCCTGTGGAAAACAGCCTGAAATTTTACCAGGGACTTAGCTGGCAAGGTATTCCCGCCGAGATGCACATCTATCAATACGGCGGTCATGGATACGGACTGGCGCCAAACGATCCTATCCTGAATAGTTGGGTTCAGCGCTGCGAAGATTGGATGAAATACCGAGGAATTCTGAAATAATCCAGAAGATTACCCCGCCGGCCATTTTTTTATTTGGCCGGCGGGATATTTCCATTCGCTAATGAAACAAAACCTCCTTCTGCTTCTTGTTTTCTTTATACCCATAGCCCCAGCTTTGCCTTCCGATTCGCCGGAACCGAAAGATACCTACACCATCCGCTCGTTGCGAGGCTGGACTGTATATGTCAACGACCGCCTTCTCAACGAAGAACCGGCCTTGAGCGAACGCACTCTCGAATTGCTGAGTGTCAAACTTTTCGATATCAATCTCGTTGTTCCCGCCCGGGCGCTGGAAAAATTACATACCGTCAAAATCTGGTTGGATAAGGAAACAACCTTGTTCCCCGGTTGCGTCTATCACCCTTCCCCCGAATGGCTCCGTGAGCATGGCTGCGATCCCCAAAAGGCCCATTCGATTCATATTGCCAACGCTTCGAATTTCCTCTCCTGGTCAAACGACCAGCCCGCCATGATTCTCCACGAAATGGCGCATGCCTATCATCACCAGGTGCTCGGCTACGATTTCCCCGAAATAAAGGCGACCTACCAGCACGCTCTGGATAGCCGCTCCTACGAATCGGTGCTCTATTGCCGGGGAGAAATGAAGCGGGCCTATGCATTAAACAACGATCAGGAATACTTCGCCGAACTCACCGAAGCCTTTTTCAGCGTGAATGATTTTTATCCCTTCGTCCGTGCCGAGATCAAGCAACACGACCCCGAAATGTTCCAGATTCTGCAAAAAGTCTGGGAAGAATAGAAGAATATTCATTTCTCACGTTTCCAAATCTCACCTTTTTCCATTTCCCGATTACAATTAATCTCTGCGGATTTTTGAAAAAAAGGATTCCAAGCGATGACCTATTCCATAACTCCCCTCGAAAACGGCGGCGTCACTTCCCCCAAAGGTTTCAAAGCAACCGGAATCGCTGCCGGAATCAAATCCACCGGCAATCCCGACCTCGGCATTTTGGTCTCGCAAGTGCGATGCCCCACCGCCGGCGTTTTCACCACCAATCAACTCAAAGGCGCGTCGCTATTAATCACCCGGGAACACCTGGCCGACGGATACGGCCAGGCGGTCTTCGTCAATAGCGGCTGCGCCAACGCCTGCACCGGCGAGCGCGGATTTCTCGACGCCCGCGAAATCGCCCGCCATTTGGGCCGAAAGCTCAATATCGCCTCGCAGGACGTGCTACCCAGCTCCACGGGCGTCATTGGCGTCTATCTGCCACTCTCCAAAATCCGCGACGCCATCGATAAGGCAATTCCCCTTCTGCGAGATGACGGCGGAGCCGCGTTTGTCCGCGCCATCATGACCACCGACACCGTTCCCAAATCCGCCGCCCGTAAAGTGGTGGTGGATGGACACGTCTTCTCAATCGGCGGTTGCGCCAAGGGAGCGGGCATGATTCAACCCATGATGGCCACCATGCTGTCTTATCTCACCACCGATGCTCGCATTTCCCCGCAAAACCTCAAGGTATTCTTAAAAGAAGCGGTTGAGCGCAGCTATAACCGCCTGACCATCGACGGCGATACCAGCTGTTGCGACACCGTGCTTCTCATGGCCAATGGACTTTCCGATAGCACGGAAATCGTTCCCGGTAACGGCCCTCTGGCCGATGCCTTCCAGTCCGCCTTGAACGATCTATGCCGCGAATTGGTTATGAAACTGGCACATGACGGAGAAGGCGTCACCAAAGTGGCAACCATTCACGTTCGGGGAACACGAACGCCCAAAGACGCCCTCATCATTGCCCGCGCCATCGCCAATTCCCCCCTGGTGAAAACCGCCATGCACGGCGGCGATCCCAACTGGGGACGCATCCTCACCGCGGCGGGATACAGCGGAGTCGAGTTCGACGTGAACCGCGTCGATCTCTGGATCGGCGACATTCAGATGATGCACCATGGAGAACCTGTTCAATTCGACGAAGCCGCCGCCCATAACCTCATGCTGCAATCCGATTACGAGATCGCCGTCGATCTCCATCAGGGCGAGGCCGCTGATTTTTACATTACCACCGACTTCTCCAAGGTATACGTGGATATTAACGCGGATTACCGCCATCGCACCTAAACAGTTCGGCAAAGAT
>CAZFOX010000047.1:0-1010 GCA_964520565.1 uncultured bacterium
CAGTCCAGCACGTCGAGCGCAACATGGTCAACAAAACCGTCTTTTCGGGTGAGACGATCGAATCGCAGAGGCTTTTTCGACGGGAGAAAGGATTCTGTGGATGCAGGGATTGAGCCAGCTATCGGAGGGAAGAGAAGAAACAGGAATAAAATCCGCAACGGTCTTATACGGTTGGCGTACAAGATGACATTCATCATATTTTACCAATCGATCGTATCATCCTGGCTAATCTTTCGTGAAGAAGTGTACCAGAACGCGAATACAATACAATTGGAATTTTACTGGCGAAAGACGATCGCTATTGTACTGAAGGCCGGCTACGGGGATTCGAGAGCGGGGAAAGGACATGATTTCCACGAAGGGTAAGAATTCAGTTTTCACCCTGGTCGATCGATCGCAGGCCGTATTTTTTCATGAGTTCCTGCAAGTGCCGGCGGCTGATGCCGGCCATGAGAGCCGACCGGGTTACGTTGCCGCCATTGGCGGATAGTAATTGTTCCAAGTATTGATGCTCGAAGGCTTCGCGGGCTTTTTGGAACGTCAACTCGTTGGGATCGATAAAGGCTCCGGTCTGGCCGGGCTTGGCCCGGCCGCTCAGCGTTTCCGGTAAATCCTCGATGGATATCACTCCCGACTCGCGCAAAACCATACAGCGTTGGATCAGGTTTTCCAGTTCGCGCACGTTGCCGGGCCAGGAGTAATTCATCAGGCGCTTTAATGCTTCCGGCTCGATTCCCTCCACCGAGCGGTTCATTTTTTGGTTGAAGCGGCTGATGAAATGATCGACCAGTTGCGGGATGTCTTCATTGCGATCCCGAAGCGGAGGCAGGGGGATATCCACAATCGACAGGCGGTAGTATAAATCTTCGCGAAAGGTTCCCTCCTGAACGTTTTCCTTCAAATCCTGATTGGTGGCGGCGATGACGCGTACGTCGACCGCTTTATCGGTCACGCTGCCGATGCGCCGGATTTCCCGCTGTTCGAGAGCCCGTAGCAGTTTGACTTGCAGT
>CAZFOX010000047.1:1020-13595 GCA_964520565.1 uncultured bacterium
CGAGAAAGCTCCTTTTTCATGGCCGAAGAGTTCGCTCTCGATCAGTTCACGCGGCAGCGCTCCACAATTAATTGCCAGAAATTTTTCTTCCTTGCGCTCGGAGAGGTTGTGGATGGCGCGCGCCACCAGTTCCTTGCCGGTGCCGCTTTCGCCAAGAATTAGAACAGTGCTATCGGTGGGAGCGGCTTTTTTGACGAGCGTGAATAATTTCTGCATCGGGTAACTGTCGCCGATGAGACCCTCGACGCCCTGCTGTTCTTCCAGTTGCTGGGCCAGATAACGGGTGCGGTCCAACAGCCGCTTGCGTTCGATGGCGTTGCCGACGATATGCAGGACTTCATCGTTGTTAAACGGTTTGGTGATGTACTCGTACGCGCCGCGCTTCATGGCCTGCACAGCGGTCTCTACCGTGCCGAAGGCGGTCATCATGATGACCGCCGTTTCCGGGGATTCCTCCTTGATCCGGCTCAGGATTTCCAATCCGTCCATGCCCGGCATGCGGATATCGAGCAAGGCCGCATCCGGCGGATCCTGAACGACGAGTTTCAATGCATCCCCTCCGTTGTTGGCGGTATAAACCGTGTAACCTTCATCGGTGAGCATTCGTTTGAGGATATGGCACATCCCCGGCTCGTCGTCCACTACCAAAACCGTACCCCGGCGTAATTTCCGCATGGTTCATTTGCTCTTCAGTCATTGTGTTTAAACTGCACTATACATCATATCAAAAACGGATGATATTGTATGATGAAAACATGAACGAACCTATGAATTTCTCTCATCTCAACGAACGCGGCGAGGCGTCGATGGTGGACGTTGGGGAGAAACCCGCCGTTTCCCGAATCGCGGAAGCGGAAGGTTGGATCTACTTACAACCTGAAACCGTATCGGCCATCCAAGGTGGAAAAGTCTCCAAGGGCGATGTATTATCCGTCGCCCGGATTGCGGCCATTCAGGCCGCCAAGCGGACGGACGAGCTGATTCCCCTCTGCCATTCGTTGCCGATGGATGTCGTATCTATGGAATTCGAATTGCAGGAGAGCGCTGTACGGATTCGCTCTCGAGTTAAATGCTCCGCTAAAACCGGGGTGGAGATGGAGGCTCTGATCGCCGTTTCCATCGCCGCGCTGACGATCTACGACATGTGCAAGGCGGTCGATAAAACGATGCGGATCGGCGATATCCGCCTCCTCAAAAAAGAAAAAACCCCGTTATAATACCCTTCTTACGATCCATTGCGGCGCGTTCATTCGATTCCGGGAAATCCGCCGCATCGGAAATATAGTCGTATTGGAGGAATCTCCCGTGCTGGACATCAAGTTGATTCGAGAGAAAAAAGAGTGGGTGGAAGAGCAATTGCGCCGCCGCGAACCGGGTATCTCCCTGGATGCCATTGTGGAACTGGACGCCAAACGCCGTTCCTTGCAGACCGAAACCGACGCCATGCGCGCCCGGCAGAACGCCGTCAACATGGAAATCGTCCAACGCAAGAAAGCGGGACGATCTACCGACGATTTATTGACGGAGATGAAAACGCTTTCGAGTCAAATCAAGGAAAACACCTCCGCTCTCCGCGAATGCGAAGAGGCCATGACGGCGAAAATTTCCGAATTACCCAACCTGCCGCACGAGTCGGTTCCCACCGATATGAATAAAAAGAACAATCAGGTGGTGCGCACCTGGGGAAAGAAGCGCGAGTTTTCCTTTACTCCGAAAAACCATCTCGAACTGGGAGCGATGCATAACCTGTTCGATTTCGAGCGCGGGGCCAAAATCGCCGGCTCGCAATTTCCATTGTATATCGGCTGGGGCGCGGAACTGGAATGGGCGTTACTTACTTTTATGCGCGAACACAACCGCGAGCGCGGATACAAGGCGGTGGTTCCCCCATTGTTGCTCAACCGCGAATCGACTTTCGCCTCGGGTAACCTGCCCAAGTTCGAAGATCAACTCTATAAATGCAAGGACGATCCGTTTTACCTGTTGCCTACCAGCGAAGTACCGATGACCAGTCTCTACCGGGACGAAATCATTCCGGAAGAGAAACTGCCGCTCTATTTCACGGCGCAGACGCCCTGTTTCCGGCGCGAAGCGGGCACGTACGGCGCGGAAGAACGCGGGCTGGTGCGCGTGCATCAGTTCAACAAGGTGGAGATGTATAAATTCACCACGCCGGAAACCTCGTATGAGGAACTGGAGAAACTGGTGAAGGATGCCGAACATATCGTGGAAATGCTGGAACTGCATTATCGAACCATGCTGCTGGTCACCGGCGATATCGGCAATCAATCGGCCAAGACCTACGATATCGAAGTGTGGCTGCCGGGCCAGAATTCGTATTACGAAGTCTCGTCGTGCAGCAACTGCGAGGACTATCAGGCGCGCCGCGGCAACATTCGCTACCGCCCCAAGGATGGCAAGCCGCAGTTCGTTCACACCCTCAACGGCTCCGGCCTGGCGACGCCCCGTTTGCTGATTTCCATCCTGGAAAATAACCAGCAGGAAGACGGAACGATCGTCATCCCCGAAGTTCTACGCAAATATCTGGGCGGCAAGGAACGGCTGACGGTGGGGGAGAAATAGAACCGGTTTGATTGCTCTCAATAGCAGGAAACAAGTATGGCCTCTATAGCGCTTGATGAATACGTACGCATGATCCCTGCTGAAAAGCATTCACCCAAACGATACCTATGGTCTTCGTACGACACCGAAGCAGATGTATTATACGTAAATTTTAAAAAACCAAGCCACGCGGATGACAGTGAATTAACTGAGAATGTTATAATTGTACGGTACGAACGGGGTGAAATAATCGGCCTTACAATCATGAATGCAAGCAAACGTCTTTCCGAGTAACCCATCGGTCGACGATCAGGGCGCAGACGGCGTCGCCGGTGATGTTGCACACCGTCCGCAGCATGTCGAACATCCGATCCACGCCGAAGATCAAGGGAATGCCGATCACGGGAATCTTGGCCGAAAGGAGGATGGCAACCAGGAGAAGCGACGGCCCGGGAATCCCTGCTTGTCCAATGGAACCAATAGTGGCAGACAACACGATGGCCGTGTATTCGTGTATCCCCAGATGGACGCCGAACAGATTGGCGAAAAATACAGCGGAAAGAACATAATAAATGGCGCCGCCATCCATATTGATCGTGGCTCCCAAAGGAAGAACGAACGAACTTGTTTCTTTGGAGACGCCCAGTTTCTCTTCGCATACCTGCATGGTGACAGGCAAGGTTGCCAAGGAAGACGAGGTAGAAAATGCTACCAACTGTGCTTTGGAAAACGTTCGATGAAACCGCCATAAGGAAGTTTTGGTGAAGAAGAGAACCATCATGGAATAGATGCCGTACATGTGAAAGAGAACGATCCCCGTATAGACCAGAAAGAGATGGATGAGTTCACCCAGCAAATCGAAGCCGAACGTTCCAATGGCGTCGGCCATCAGTCCGAAGATGCCGATGGGAGCGATCAGGATAATCTTGTGAATCATCCATACAAACGCGTCGTTCAATGCGTTGAGGGAGTGAACGATCGGCTCTTTTTTCTCGGCGGGCAACGCCGCCAGGCCGAAACCGAGAAATATACAGAAAAATAGAATCTGAAGGATGTTTCCGGATACCAACATCTCGATGGGATTGGTGGGAATCAGATTGAGGAGTATCTGCCAAAAACCGCCTTCCGATCCCTGGTCGACGTATTCGTTGGAGAATCTCCCCTGAAATTGAGAAATTTCCATCCCGCTGCCGACACCGAACAGGATAGAAAAGAACAGTCCCGCCACGCAGGCGACTAATGTCGTCAACAGGTAGAGTCCGAACGTGTAAATCCCCATTTTCCCTGCCGATCGGGCAGTCCCAATGGATGCACTTCCCAATAAGATCGACACGGCGACCAGGGGAACGACCAGCATCATGATGAGTTTGATAAAAATCTGCCCAAGGGGAGCGAAGACACTGGCCGAATCGCCCAGGATGATACCCACCAGGACGCCTGCAATCATGGCGGCCAGGATGTAAATGCTGAGATCGAATTTGCCTTTCACGAATGCACCTCGTGGATCGAATGCTTTACATTAGGTTAATTGTAGAAAAGATCAAGAAAGATAGTGAATTATTCGAGCGATTTAATAGGATAATTTTTCTTTTAGGCGCGCTTTATGCTAGAATGATGCCGGAGGGGAATACCAGTCCGATCGTGTCTTTCACCGCGGCAAGACGAATGAGAAATCCTTTCGAATTCGGGAGGTGTGGCTAATGACCAAACGCTGGACAACCAATCGGAAAGATGGGGCGGTGCGTATCCTGGCGATGGGTTTAAACGACGCCGAACAATCGTTCCTGCGGGAGTATGCCAGCGGCCGTGCGTGGGAACTCTTTATCTCGCAATCGGATCTGGATGGGTGGGATCACGCCGATCACGAACAGTACGATTTGTGTATCGTGGGGCAAGGCGGCGATGATAGCGATATGGATTATCTCGCCTGGTTGCTCAAAGACGCCATGACGCCGTCTCGTCTGATTCTTGTAACCGCCAGATGTACTCCGCAGGAATTGAAGCATATCCGCAAGTATCGAATCCGATTTATCCTTCAACGGCCCTTGGATGCGTTTGAGTTTACGGAGACTATAGAAAAAGCATTGATTTACAATAAGCCCTGGTACGTTCGGATCGGTGTTTTTTTACGGATGGTCGTTGGCTGGTAGTTTGAGGAAGGAAAGGGAGAGTGGCGGAGGGTAAATACCCGCCGCCACTCTCCCTTTATTTAGAGCGTATTGAAAAATCTCCCACCGGTTAGTAAAGCGCCCAAAAACTCACCGGTGTTGTTTGTTCTTCTTTCGTGGCGGGCGTACCGTTCATTTCTTCACTGGCTTTCCAGTTCGCCGGATCGTTATAATCGCCAAAAACATTGATGACTTGCAGCGAGGGGCCGTTTCCATC
Organism: uncultured bacterium; assembly: GCA_964520565.1. GTDB lineage: Bacteria > Hinthialibacterota > Hinthialibacteria > Hinthialibacterales > Hinthialibacteraceae > CAZFOX01. Next base: position 5,968 of record CAZFOX010000047.1, read on the forward strand.
CGGTTCCTGCGGCCAGGGATCGACATCGCTGTATTCGAAATCAAGAATGGTGTTTCCGTTCGCATTGGTGAGTTGTATCCGTTCGCCGCCGTTACGAAGATTTCCCGTATACTCTCCAAAAACCGGCAATCCACTGCCATACCGGAGTTCGAAGGCGGCGCGGTTGCTGACCAGTAGCATAACGGATTGGGGGGCGAGTTGAGGAATATCGTCGAGTTCGAACCGGTAGTCGATCCCATTCGTGAAAGCAACGTTGGTTAAATCGAGCGTTCGATCGGCACTGGTGTTGTACAGTTCGATGAATTCAAAATCGTCGGCATTATCGTATCCCGCGGCGGTTTCCGTTTCCGTGGGAGCGGCGGGATGATAGTGCAATTCCGTAATGCGAAGGAATTCTTGGACCGATCCCTTCATCAGAAAGGTCGCTTCAGCTAGCGCCGACCAGGTTTGATTCTTGAGAACCCGCGCCAGAACGCGCGTGCTACGAGTGAGAGAAACCGCTCCGGTATAGACTTGGGCGTTGGGACTGACTGCCCCGCCGGGAAGACGGGGATCGGAACCGTCCAGCGTATAATAGATTTCTCCGTTTTCCGTATCGGATGTGGCGGACAGTTGGAATCCGGCGGCGATTTCTCCCCCGTGCTGATTGAATACGGGTGGATTGATGGCGGGATACCAACCTTTTGCCTTGATCTGCTTGAATACAATATCCGTTCGCGTGGAGGGCGAAGCTAGAATAAAGTTGTTGAGGTTTTTATTAACGGCGGGTAACCAATCGGCATCCCGGGTTTTAGGCCGGTTGGCAGACTGGTAATCTCCCCAGCGGGCGGATTCGGCGATGATGGCCAGATCGATTTCATCTTCCCGTGATAAAAAACGAGTGGCGCAAGAGACGGCGGCTAGAGCGCCATTGTTGAAGAAATGTTTGTATACGCGATCGGCGAAGCGAAGCCGGTATTCGTCGTTATCCGTCATGATCTGGTTATGCATCCACCAGGGATTGAAATTGGTTTTCTGTCTCAGCGAGGAACCCAGAGAGGCGTTAATCCGGTTGATATTGACACCGGAAGCACTGCCGGATTGTCCCATGCCGCTGGATTGACCGGCAAGGAGCGACCATTCGTTGTCGTGGGTGATGAATTGAAATCCGTTGGGATTTTTTCGATTGAATACGGCGTATAAATTACGGGAGCGGCTGTCGCTGCCTGGAGGGCCGAGCGGGCAATCCCGATCGCCGGAATAATAGATAACCAGCATGTAATCGATGAGTGTGTCGACATCCAGATATTTGGGATAATCGGGATTCCGAGTGAGTCCATCCGCCTCCAAACCCTGTAAGCGGAAGTAATCTTCGTTTTGGGTGACGCCTGCGGTGATTTCCGTCCAGAGCGTTTGATAAGCCGTCAGATTACCGTCCACGGCATAAATAACGCCGTTGTCGTTATCGGCTTTGATGGTGTCGTAATCCTCTTTATCTCCTCCCAGATACGAGGAAGCGAAACTGGCTTCGGGGCGTTCTTCCGTCTGGTACAATCCCCAATACTGTCCGTTGATATAGAGATGGTAAAAGCGGCTGCGCGTATAGGGTTTCCCCAGCGCTCCTTCCGTATCGCGGGTGAAAACATCGTATAGCCACGTGGCTTCGGACGAACTGGAATACTGCCAGGAAAAATTTTGCGCAGTGCGTAAATCGACCTTGTCGAATTCCTCGACTCCTTCGTCTCCAAAAAGCGCAAATTTCAATTTGGCGTCTCCATATTCCGAGCGGAATAAGATGCGGAAGTTATGTTTGGGATTGCTGCCGGCTCGGCTCACGCCTCCGCGAATCCGCAATCCGGCATTGACTTGAAAACCCGGATCGCCGTCGGGATCGATCAATTCGAGAGAGATCGGCCGTTCCCAGGCTATTCCATCTTGTTGCGCGTTCATATAGATTCCCGTCTTCGTGTCGAACAGGTTTTTTAAATCGGTCACGATGGATAGAGAGGGAATCGCCAGGAGAGCATCGTCGATCAGGTCTTTATACTGCGCGCTATTGACCACATCCGGATCCATTCCGTAATCGATGGCTTGCGAGCCTCCCATTCCGGGATTCCCTCCCGGATTTCTTCCCGGATTGCCACCTTGGCTGCTTGACTTGCTGGGAGAAGGCCAGGTTCCGCCGGGAGATTCTCCGTTCGGAGATTGCACGATGACGTCGCTGATAAAGATATAGGTCTGCGTATCGATATTGCTGGAGACGTAGCCACTCAGAAACGCCGCTGCCCGCAGGGTAGTCGTTTTTTCGATTCGCAGGGGGGCGGTATAGATTTCACCATTCGTTTCGGAGGGTTCTGTTCCATCCAGTGTATACCGAATTGTGGCGTTTTTCGTGTCCGTGGCGATTATTAAATCGAAAGGCTCATTATAAAACCCACGATCCACGCTGAATCGCGTATCTTCCACAAACCCCACAAACATTTGCGAGTTACTCTCTCCTGGAGTGGGTGAGGTAAAATATCCTGTCCCTTTTTCCATTTCACTCGTCCCATATGAAATATCCTGTTTTTGGCGGGGGAATGCTTGATAGAAATGAACGACGGTTTGTCCGTCGGCCCTCACCAGGGCTAAATCTTCTTCTGACGTCAGCTTGAAATTGGTGTGGACATTGGATTTCTTATCGATATAGGGTGTGTCGGACGTTTCTTTTCCCGAAGCGAATACGATGAAGTATTTTCCCGGAGCAATGGTTAAAGAAAGGATATCGGTACTGGGGAAGCGCCATTTTGCCGGTTGAGAGAGGTCATCGGTAAGATACCAGGAATTGATGCAGATCGTTTCGTTTGTGGGATTGTAGATTTCGATCCAATCGGAGTATTCGCCGTCTCCATCGGCCAACGTTTTACTATTATCGGCCATGAATTCCGAGATAATCAAACTGGGATTATTCTCGGTTGCCGAGCTCCCATTGACTCCCAACAATACGCTGGATATTACCATCCAAACCAATCCGTATTTCAATTGTTCCTTCCGCATAACTCAATCCCTTTCTCGATGGAAATTCATTGTATGCTATCCTGCGTTCATTCCAAACCGGTCGTTTTATGGAAGAGCGGGAATCAGAGAGGATTCACCTTTCAGGCTTTTGGCTTCTATTTGGGGTTGGCATTCCACAATAATGAAATCCAGCCCATACACGCGAACGAATAACTCTTTTTCCAGGGATACCTGTGTTTTTTCATTCACGCAACTCGTATCCGACGATAGAACGCATACGCATCGTCTGGCCTGGATCGAACAGGCAATGTCCTTGACATGCATTTCATGTGAATAATCGAGGGCGTCGGCAATCCGTAATAAAGCGCTCATCTTCTCGACGGTTTGCCGGTCGGAAGGTTTGAGTATGGCAAATTCGCTGTGTTTCATGGAGGGAAACGATTTTCGGTGATATCGCGCAATGTTGGCGACTATTTGTTTTTCGCGCAAAGTAAAAGAAGGGAAATCGGCATTCATGACGATCCGGTACGAATGGACGTGATGTTTTTGTTCGTTGATCCGCATGCCGATATCATGCAGATAGGCGGCGCAAAGAAGCGAGGTTCGTTCGTTCTCGCCACACGCGTGAATGTCTCTCAATTGATCGAACAGCGATAGGGAGAGTTTTCCTACCTGGGCTGCATGGATGGGATCGGGATCATGCAGGATCGTAAATCGATAGGCTTCTATTTCATTCATTGTATCGAGATCCAAATCAAGAAGGCCGGGATAGGCAGCGTTTATACGGCCCATCCCGGCTATTCGGTCAATTACCATTTACGCTTGCATCGGAAGCATCCCGAATCTTGCAGATCGAAATTCTTTCTGCATAGAACGAATCGGATACGCCATTCTCATCCGTATCAATAAAAATCACATGAACCCCGGCCAGATCGCCCGGCAAAATCACATCACCGTCCTTGATCCGTGAGCGGATTATGGTCGATTCATCCATCCGAATGGGAATACCAGCGACGACCGCCAATCCGTTTTCTAAATCGAACGAATCGAGAACACCCCGAATTCCGCCTTCGTTGGAATCAAGGGTATGACTCCCGAAGTCCATTACACGAACCTTTGTAGCTTTCAATACCGATACACCATCGATTTCGACAACCTCTGCCTGAATGAATGCGTGTTGACCGGTCTCCACGACCCACTCATCTTCGGTTGCGTCCATCTCATTGAAGTTTTGATGCGGGCCTCTGTAGTGTACAAACGGTTTGTATTCAACGTCCGCTTCCGAGATATCGATCGTTAATCCACCGTCCAGAATCGAAAGAGAAGTTTCATTCACAGCCGCAATGACTCCCTGAAGAAAAAGAGTCTCTTTGTCCCAATACACAGAGAGACAAGATGTAGCGTCTTTGGGATTCGCTCTTCCCTTGCCGTGATTGATTCTTCCCGGATTGCAGGGAATCTCTGGTGTCGGTTTCGATATATCATGGTTCGAGCCGATTACGCGAATTCCTCCCCGGTGTTCACGAGCCTCGGAATTCAGACTAAATACGCACAAACCGCAGAGTACACCAATAACCACTTCATACAGTATTTTCTTCACGAACATACTTTTATCCTTTCCTTACAATGCGATCTGAGTTGCAACTCCATTCATTAAGAACAAACCTGGAGAAACTCGGGTTCACCCTTGCGAGGAATTTTTTCGGGATTCTTAGAGAGGATTCTTATGGAATATGAGAGGGGAAAGATAGGTTACCGCCAAATCGGCCGATATCACCTTCCGACCGGATGCCGTTACTGGGTTGATAACAGGCCGATTCGATAAGCGATCCAATTCAGGGAAGTGGGCGAAATCCCAGGCTTGAATCTTTGTTATCCGGGCCGAAACTGACGATTCCATAACCCCGGATGGGTTTTCGCGGGGGAACCATGAAATGCGAATAATCGTAATAACTATACCCAAAGACATCGGGCAGACCGGATGTTTCCAGAGCGATCGAATCGTTGATAGTCTGTGCGGTATTTTTCGTGAAAGGATCGAGTAATAGATTCAAATCGTCGGGAAGATATACACCGATTAATGGCCGTAATGCTTCCTGCGCGTCGTAATTCGTGACGAATTGAATGGGCGGTTCGCTCGATCCGGGTGGATAGTATCCCCGGTCTGCGGAAAATGCGCCGATGGCGTCTGAAATGATGCGAAGATTGTTTTGTGTGGAAGCGATTTTCGCTTTTAGGAGAGCGTCTTGAACGGCAGGAACGGCGATAACCGCAAGGATGCCCAGAATCGCTGTCGACACCAGGAGTTCGTTGAGTGTGAAAGCGTCCGTGGAATTCTTGCCGAAAAAGAAAAAGAATCGATGTTTCATATATATGAAATTATAACCAATCTGCCAAATTAGTAAATTACTGATTCACTGATGATAAGTGATGATTATTCCGTTAGTTATGAAAGATTGTTTGCAAAAGATTAAATCTTCCTTTCCAGTAAACCCAATTTTCACATCGAGGCTTCTATAATAATAAGAAGAAAACACAACATTCTCGGATGTGCATCGGGAGTTCAATTGAATGGCGGTTCTTGTTTCAATGCCAACAGGAGATGAGACAATCCAGGAAATCCGGAAACCTGCCGATAGGACGCTACCAGACAGTATTCTTCTCGAACGTTCGATGGATGGCGAACGGGAAGCGTTCGGCGAGTTGGCCCGGCGGCATTTCCGAGTCGTTTACGCAACGGCTCTTTCGATTCTCGGCGTTCCCGAAGAAGCCGAAGATGCCTGTCAGGAGGCATTGATCAAGGCGTTTCGATACATTCGAACCTTGAAAGATAACAATAAATTTGTTTTTTGGGTACGCAGCATTGTTCGGCAGGAGAGTATCACGCGATTGCAAAAAAAATCCCGGACCATTACTCTCCTTAAGAAAATATCCCGGGAGAATCAACCCGGTCTCGTAATATCTCATTCTAACAAACAACGCCGAATGTACCACCAGCAATTATTGCAACAGGCCATTCAACCGTTATCCGAAAAAGCCCGGGAAATTGTCCTATTGCATTACGTGAGCGGAATGAGTTGCGAAGAAATTGCCGCTCTTATGGGCACACGAGCGGGCACCATCAAGAGCCATCTGTTTAAAGCTCGCCAAAAAATGTTGAATCATTTGTCGGAAATTGGAGTTCACTCCATCGACGATATATAAAGTAGACATCTATGAAATTGAGGAATGGGATTTATGCCCCATTTTTGACTTGAGGTTATCATGAAACGGACACAGGATTCAAACACCGAGATGAATGACGTTCTTTTGCGCGAGTTGGGTAAATCGGCTTGTCCCGATGAAGAACGTTTCCATCAGAATTTTCTTTCGCGGCTGGAACGAGAACACGTTCGGCCTGTTATCGAACGGGAACCGGATGTCCCGTGGCATCGAACCATCCGGTTTCGGCTGGCTTATGCGGCAACCTTTTGCGTTATTCTCCTGGCTGTGGGAGCTTATTGGACTATTTTTTCCACCAAGCCGATTGCCACCGTGGCGGTGGCTTTGGGTGAGGTGTCAACATCCAATGCTTCGACGAAGGATCGCTCGATTTATGCCGGAGACATCGTACAAAGCCATGCATCCAGTCAGGCGAGTTTGTTATTGGCCGACCATTCCTTGATCCGGCTTGACGAACAATCGTCCCTGAAACTGATCGAACGCCGGAAAATACAATTACTCGAGGGACGTTTGTTCGCCGAGGTCTCTCCCATGACGACTCCCGAATCGTTTCAGATTACGGCGAAATATATATCCATCGTTGTGCTGGGAACCTCATTTGAAGTCGATTCGCAAGAATCGCAAACCATCGTTACGGTTTTCCGGGGATCGGTTCGCGTGGATTGGAACGGCCAATCCAAAACCTTGACCGCCGGAGACTCCCTATCCATTTCAACGAATGACCGGTCTTCTCATACCCGCATGGCGGAAACCGGCATTCCGAAATGGGCGGAAGCATTGCGAAAGGCCGAATCGAACAATCCCATACTCCAGGCCATGCAGGAACATTTCCCCAGCCGTTCGTTAGACGTTCGTACTCAGCCATAATGAAGCCTTTCATTTTTTTTACTTTTTTTAGTCTCTGTATTCTGCTGCCAGTATTCGGCAGCCCCCCGATTCCTTATGATGGCTATACTGTCCGTCCTCTCGATCCTACTACCAATCTGCTCAGCGGGATGATGTGGACTTCCGATGGTTTGGCGGTCTGCGACCGAGGAGCGGGAACCTTGTTTCTTATTCGAAACAACCGAACCACGGAAGTCATTCTTAATGGCCTGAATACGCCGGTGGATGTGATGGAGCGTGGAAACGAATGGTGGATTCTCCAGGAAGTGGAAGGAACGTTAATCGCCGTCGACAAGGAAACCTTGCAGCGAAGAACGATCGCCAAGGGATTTGTCCATCCGACCGCGTTTACCCTCGACGACCGTAACGCAGCTTTTGTTACGGAATTCGATACGGGTTTTTTATTCCGCGTCGATCTCGAAACCGGTGCGCTGGAACGGATTCATGTCATGTTAGATCGGCCGGCGGACATCCTTTTTGTCCCCCCCGATTCTTTATATGTTGCCGATCAAGTCGGTATGGATACGAAAGAGGGAATGATCGTT
>CAZFOX010000048.1:0-5885 GCA_964520565.1 uncultured bacterium
CGCCAAACTCAACGGACAGACGCTCGGCCAGGTTTTCAAAAACCTGCTGGGAAAATAACGGCAAGACCGAAACGTCCATCCCCATCCCGGTTTGGTGAAACGCCAAACCGGGATTCTTCATCTCTTACGGTTTCCGGTACAGATACGCCCGCACTTTCCCCGACTGAAACGCCAATTCGCCGTCGTCGTGTTTTTGGGTGGTCAATAGCAGATAAGGCGCATTGGGACGGGGCATTTCCGGCGGCAGATATCCGGAAGCCCGTTGTACCCAATACAACAGATTGGGCATCAGAAAAGGCGATCGATCACTCTCCTCGCAATAAACAGTCAGATCCTTCCATTTGCCCGTCTGGATTTCGTGGCAAAAATCATGAATCCCGGAAACGTCCTGATCGGCCCAGGCCCGTTGGCGGATATATTGAGTGTAATCCAGTGCGGAAAATTGCAGGTAAGCGAGCGTCAGACAGAGAAGGATGACGCCGGCACGCCGCGTCCATAAGAAAACAATCCCAAAAAGGAGCGAAACGCTCGCCAGAACCCCCAATGCGAATCCACTTCCGCCATTTCGAATCTGATAGAGGAAATCCAGCGAAGGCGCATTGGTAAAGTATTCGTGGCTTTCGCGAATTTTTTGCCAGGATTCGGGGATCGACAAAGAAACGCCGAACAAAGAGATGAATGCGAACAAAAGAATCGTATAGGAAATTCGCGTAATTACTCCAACCTCCCGCAAAACGCCCTGCATCGCAACCACCAGGGGAAGTCCGATCAGATTCCCATAAAAGATATAACGCAAAGAAACCGACCACGGTTCGATTTCCGTCCGTTTCACATAATAGGCAGAAACGGCGATCCATAAGGTGGTCAGGAGGAAAAAAACCAATTGGGCAATTTCCCGCTCCCGGGAAGCGCCGTCCCCGGTATCCCGCAATGTCGTCAACCATTTCAATCCAATCAGCACGGTGACGATCAAACCGCCTTCGATCCATAACCCCGTTCCTTGAGCGGCCAGTATTGTCAAAAACGTATGCAGAAGAGTATGGAAAGGCTGGCTGGTGAAAGTGGCGTAAACCAACGAAGGTCCCTTATTCGTGAAATACCCTAATTGCCACCAGACCGTAACGGGTATGGCTACCGATAGCCCGAACGCCATCAAAATTGGCGCGGGATACCGGTTTTTCCGAAACGTCCGGTATGCGATCCAGAGAATGACAGCGGCGCATGTAACAATGAGCAAGACTCGAGTTAAAGCCACAGCGGCCAGGACGATTCCCAACCAGGTTCCGTCCCGCATGCGAGGCCGTTCGTCGGTAATCAGCCGGACAGCCAGCACCATCGCCCAGTGGCGCGGCGAGGTTTTCACTCATCGTCCACTGAGAATAGATCGCCGAAGGGTACAACGCATACAGAACGCATACCCAGGCGCTTTGCCGGGGATTGAGAATCGATCGCGCGTACCCATAGGCGGGATACAGTCCCAGAAAATACATCGCCGGATTGATCCAGGAAAGAAGCCGTTCCACCATCTGATAATCCGACGCAAAAAAAACCGGCGAAATCAGCAATGGATACAGAGGCGGAACGGGAAAATGCCGTTGGAGATCGAAGGAGGAAATATGGTGAAGGCCGTAAGCCAGATTCTTATAAAAAACCATATCCCAGATCACTTCGAGAATGGGAGGATGCCAATTGGCGCAAACGCCGTGTAAGAAGACGGCGGAAATATAAAGCCAGAAAATCCGGAATTCGCCCTGGCGATTCCAGGCAAACAGTTTCAACCGGCCAATCATGGATTCTCTGCCTTACTTCCCAGTTGGTATAAACAGACCTGATCGTTGATCGCGATATTCGTGGCGGTATCCTTCAGATAGAACCGCAATTCATCGTTTTTCAAGAATTCCGGCTGATTGACGATAGCTAAATGCGTCGCTCCTTGTTGTACATACATATCCACGGTCTCCACGGTTAAATCGCCGGGATTTTTGGCGACTCCGTTCCGTTTGCAATAATAGAGAAATGAGGGATCGAACGTATCGACGAGCAGTTTTGCATCGTCCGATGTGTTGGCATGCACGATTTCCGCGGCCTTCATCCAGGTATATTTGACGCGGTACCAGGGTTGAATCATATTATTCCAGTGGAAAATATTGGTCAGAACGATCGCGGCGATCAAAAATCCTTTCAGGGATAAACCGGGAATCAAAGCACGCTCCTGCAAACTTTCGTAAAAATGGTTAGTCGCCCTGGCCGCACCCCAGCATAGAGAGGGCAGAATGATCAGGTAGTAGACGTAATGAGGAGCGATCACGGTGGGATGGATATCGAATATATAATAAGCAAGGACGGTTCCCGCCCAAACTAACGGTAAACTTCCCAGTTTGCCCCGGCTCAGGAAAAGCCCGAAAATACCCAAAAACGCTCCAACCGGCCCCAGGGTATAAAACCAGAGAATCCAAAAAACCTGGCGGAAAAAATCGTACTTCCACCAAAGCGTATAATAGGAAAGGCTGGTCCAGTTTCGGAACGTTTCCCGGCCCAGCGAATGAAGGCTGTACGACTGCGGTTGCTGAATGGCCCATCCATACCAGAGGATGGATGGCAAAATCAAAAGTAAGCAACAAATCCCAAGCGGGAGGCATTTCCAAATCTTCCAGCCATATCGGTTCCGGTACATCCAATAGGCGGGAATTGCGAGTGTCGCCAGGGGCGGCATCATTAATAACGCCAGGCTCCAGCAGAGCGTGATACATACCAACGCGCTTCGATTTCGATTCTCCAGCCATCGGGCGTAAGCCGCCAGTCCAATCAACGCCAGTCCGATCGCAAACGGAAACCGATGAAAACAACGGCCGTGATAGATGGCCTGAGGCGTGATGAGATACCACAAAGCGGCAAACAATGCCGTACGCGTGTTATCGTACCGGCGCACGAGATCGTACAATCCCAACGCGCCCACCAAACAGAATAGGATGGTGATGATTCGTCCCACCCATTCTTTTTCCCCCGTAATAAAATAGAACCGGCTGATCAGATAGGGATACAGAGGAAATTCATTCGGCCAAAGTCCAGGTTCTTCCAGTGTCCCCCAACCGGTTATCCGGGGCGAAAAAATAGTATACCCCTTTTCGTAATAATTCCGGGCAATCGAGGCGGTGGCACCCTGCCGGTACGAATCGCCGTCGGTTATGGGAGCGAGAAATTTATGTAACCGGATGCCGAGGCCAACAAGCAAAATAAGAAGAAGAGAAATACAATATTTCCTGTTTTCACAAAACGAATCAAGCATACGACTTATCTCATTGTTCGATATTTTTTATCTCCCTCCCCCCTTGGATGCGAACGATCAGAGAAACAAGTAGCCGGCGTTCGGGGAGATGGGTAACAGTACTATCCGAAAATTCGAGAGTCAATGACTCTTATTTCAATGTTGATTGGGTTAGATCGTATTCAGGACAATGTTCCGTATCCCCGATTTCCAGCCGAAGATATTTAAAATCCAGATTTCTGTAAATTCATTCAGGGCTCCCATGGTGTTCTGAGAGTTCAATTCGCAAATTTTCCTCGAAATAATCGATGAAAAGGCCGTTTCAGGGATCGTAAACCGATACCGTTCCCGGTGGAGAACCGGATCGTTTTCCAGACTGTCACTTTGTTTTACGACCGGATCGTCGTATGATTTCCCTGTATTTTCAGGGTATAATGCTTGGGTATGTAGCGAGGTTCGTATTGCGGCAGATCATAAGCCAAAGATATGTAAAATTCATGTATCTGCTATCTGCGAATTCTCTCAAGTCTCCCTAAATAGTCTGAGAGATAAACTCGCAGAAACGCCTTGAAAGAATCTTGAGCCGTTTCAATGGAAATAGACGTGTTTCCGTATGCGCGTTCAAGCTCAGTATGGATATTGGGAACAAATACGAGTATTCTTTTCTTGAACGAACACCGGAATACCCTATTCTAAAATCGGAGACGACCGGTTGTATCGATCAATCCTATCGTGTTCACTTTTTCCGATTTAAAACAGTTCTGGGGTCGAATGGTTTTTCGCTATGCGGGGCGGAACGTCTGCGCCGCAAACACCGACCGTTCCCGAACGTTTTATAACCTGATTGGGAAATTTTACGATTGGCTTTACGCCGATCAAATATTGGGCTACCGACAAGCAACCCAGTACCTGGTCGATCGGTACATTCAACCGGGAGAAAGTGTCCTGGACATAGGATGTGGGACCGGCTTGCTTCTGGAACTGGCTCAAGAGAAAGCCGGTTGCCTGGTCGGAATCGATATCTCCCTGGGGATGTTGAAACAAGCCCGGCCCAAACTACATGGATCTAACGGAGATTTTTTAATCGCCGCCGATTGCCGGGCGCTTCCGTTGGGAAAGACATTCGATAAAATCGTATCCAGTTTCATGTTGGTTATTTTGCCCTATGAAGACCAAAAACGCGTGATTGTATCGCTGGCTTCCCTGCTTTCCGATCATGGCGCATTGGTGTTTCTGTCCGCCCGGGACGATTTCTCGCCCGAATGGCTCAGCAAGGATTGTTGGCGCGATGTTTGTATGGAAGCCGGCCTAAATCGAATACAAATCGCAGATTTGTACGATTATTACCGGATTGTGGTTGCGGATCGGAACCCGGTCGATTGGGAAAAAAATCGGAATATTGAAACCGATCTCGTAGCCCCGGCAGTGTCTCAATCGTAAAAAAGAATGAATGACAAGGTGTTTTCCCTGTTTTACAGCCATGTCACTTCGTGTAATCTATAGAAACTGGATAGGGTACATTCCGTTCCGGGTCGTTTTCACGAATCCCCATGAAATGAATGAGGTGTGGTAATGATTAAAGGGTTGAAGGTTGGTTTGATATTGTGGATGGCGATTGGAATTTTGACTGCCTGTGTCTCCAATCAGAATACACGGCGAGACGTTCCCGTTGTCAACGGCGTCGTGCATGTCGTGGAGAAGGATCAAACCGTCGAAGCGATCGCCAAAACCTACGAGGTGTCGTCTCAGTTATTGGTTCGGCGCAACAATCTGCGCGAGGGGGATACATTGAAGCCGGGTACTCGTCTGTTCATTCCCGGGGCAGAAGAAATCCGTACAGTCCGAGTGGAACGGTCTGATACGATCATCCGCGAAGAACGGGATGGGCTTTTCCATAAAGTAGGACCGGGAGAAACACTGCTGGCCATCGCAAAAGCCTACGGTCTGTCCGGAGAAGAAATTCAACGCGTGAATAACATTAGCGATCCCTCCAGGATTCTCGTCAACCAGGAACTATGGATCCCTCGCGCCAAAGAAGTGAAGGATGTGGAAATTCCCCGCGTAACCGTCGTAACGGCAACGCCGGAAAAAACGGCCTATAACGATCCCCGCGTGGAAGAAAAAGTCAAACCTGCTCCCACGCCGGCGAAAAAAACCACCGTTCTTTCCGCAACCCCAACAACTGCGAACCTTTCCAGTGCCAGCGAAACCGCAAAAACCGATCCCGCTCCGGTCGATTTTCCCCGTAAAGTGAAAGAATTCGGTCCCACCAAGTTTCAATGGCCTCTGAAAGGATCGTTCAAAGTACTCCGCGTTTACAATAAGTCGGTGGGACGGGATTTTAATCCCGGAATCGATCTGGGAGTGGATATTGGAACCGATGTAAGCGCCGCCGCGGAAGGCGAAGTACTCCTAGTGGGAGGTGTGAACGACACGCCGCTGGGCACGGGTTTTGGCAATTACATCATTCTCTATCATGGAGAACGGAACAAAAAAGACTTATACTCCGTTTACGCCCACAATAGCCAGAATCTCGTGAATGCGGGCGAGAAGGTAAAACGAGGGCAAACCATCGCCAAGGTGGGGAATTCAGGCCGGACGGTTGCTAGCGAGGGTGGCG
>CAZFOX010000048.1:5895-13427 GCA_964520565.1 uncultured bacterium
TCGAAATTCGCGAGGACGACGAACATCTCGATCCGCTGATCGTCCTTCCTCCGCTGGAATAATCGGGAATATCAGATAGGATTATTGATAAAAGAAAACAGCATCCGGTTTGGAGAGAAATCGATGAACAGAGAGCGCAGAACTTTTGAGCGGGAGCAGGTGAATATCCCCTTTATTTACTGTCTGGACGAAGTCGATTCCATAACCAGCGGCGAATGGTTTGAAGCGAAAACCATCGACATCGGGCCGGTTCTTGTCGGCGGATTGGCGTTTCATACGGATCGTCACATCGAAGCCAATTCGCCGATCCGCATCGCCCTTTTCATGGATTTGGAACTACGGAAAACCTGGCAACCGGAAAACGAAAGTTTCCCGATTTATAAAGGAACCGTCTGCCGGATCACCACCGATGAGGTCGGCCAACGCATCGCCGTGATGTTCAAGGGATTCGGGCAAAAAATGGAAGAATTCCTCGATGCAGAAGAGAAGGATGAATAGAAACACGAATAGAAAAGAAAGTTTGGATGCGTTTTCTCATCGCCGATTGGATTGAACGATCTCCAGTGACCCTTCATGCAGAACTTCGATGCTGGCGATGAACAGGTGAAGGCTTGGTACATTCTGCTCGGATATATGCAGCGACCCGCCGACCAACACACTATCCATCCAACCAGCGAATGCACCCTCCTGAAACGCCGCAATTCGAAGTTGTAGTTTAAAAGTGAAGAATCGAGTAAAATAAAAATAAGCAAATGATAATAATATAAAATCATGAAACGTCTTCGAATTTATGCCGATACATCCGTATTCGGTGGTTGTTTTGATGATGAATTCTCGGTAGAAAGCCATCGTCTACTGAAAAGAGTTATCGATGGTGCGATTATCCTTGTTATATCCGACTTGGTTTTGATCGAGCTCGACTCAGCACCAATTCGAATACGGAAAATATTGGATAATTTCCCCTCGGATTCTTTGGAGTTTGTTACGATTTCCAGTGAAACAGAAAGATTATGCGAATCGTACTTGAACGCCAATGTCGTTGGCCCCTCTTCTCGAGGAGACGCGTATCATATTGCCATTGCAACCGTTAATCGGGTTGACTTGGTAGTGAGTTGGAATTTTAAGCACATCGTCCATTTTGAAAAAGTTCGTAGGTTCAACGCTGTGAATTTATTACAGGGATACCAGCAAATCGATATACGATCGCCGAAAGAGGTGATTGACTATGAAGAATGAAAAAAAATTCGATTGCGTTCAGATGAAAAACGACATACAGGCGCGCTTATGGAAAGAATACGAGGGGATGAGCGTGGAAGAAATCCGCAAGAATATCCATGAAAAATTATATGCTTCCAACAGCCCGGTTGGAGAAATATGGCGAAGAATGCAAAGCCGAGAAAATGTACTGCACAATTGAATAAAAGGGAGAACAGGAAATTAGTATCTGACAATAAATAATACGGAAACAATCTACTGCCCGATGGCCGGAAACTTCCTCGCGTATTCCTCACCGTTACTCCTGCGATCTGAATATCCGTAAAACTTCCTCATGCAAAATTCCATTACTGGCGATACATTCGGTCATCTGAATGGAGGTATCGCCGTTCCGGGTGGTGATCTTCCCTCCCGCCTCCTGGATGATGGGAATCAAGGGCGTCACATCCCAGATTTTCACAACCGTATCGAGAGCGATATCGGCGTTGCCGGTGGCAACCAGCAGGTATCCATAACAATCCCCCCAGGTTCGGTGCAGCCCGGTTTTTTCGATCAGTTTCAGAAGTATCCCCTCGCCCCAGTCTCTCACTAAATCCCCATAGGAAGTCATTGTCAGAACGGCATGGGTAAGCCTGGCGGTTTCCGAAACCCGGCAGGGAACGCCGTCGACCCTGCAACCATTGCCATCGAGCGCCGCCAGGGTCTGGCCGAGCGGGGGGAAGCGAACGACACCCAAAATGGGATTCCCTTCTTTTTCCAGTCCAATCATGGTTCCGTAGAGCGGTACCCCGCGCACAAAGCTCTTCGTCCCATCAATAGGATCGAGTATCCAACGGAAACCCGTCCGGCTCTCTTTCAGGCCGTATTCCTCGCCGAGTATGCCATCGTGGGGAAAACACCTTTCAATCTCTGCGCGGATATACTCTTCCGTTTCGCGGTCGGCCACCGTGACCGGCGAATCGTCCGTTTTTGTTTCCACTTCGACGCCGCGCTGGAAATACTTCAGCGTGATCTCCCCGGCCCGTTCTGCGGTCTGGATAGCAAATTCCAACAACTCTCTCATCGAGCACCTTCCAGTGGATTCGGTCGAACTCGCTGCGATCGACCCTTCTTGCGCCCAGACTATGAAATTTGCAGGTTGGATGGGCGACGTATACCCAAGGCCGTTACCATAACGGCTTCGGATGCCAAGGGTGGCGCATTTTCCCCCCTTGAGGCCAGTCTATTTGTAATTCGTAGAATAGGCAGCGTCATCCTGCCCATCCGATGATTCTATCGAACCAACTCAAACAGATACAATCCGCTCTTACCGGGGCAGACGATATCGAAGTCGCCGTCGCCGTCAACATCGCCGATTTCCGGCATCAGGCCGAATCCCGCGCTTCCTCCCTCCTCAATCGCATGGCGCTGCCAGGCGTTCGCTTGTTTATCGTAGGTATAGTAATAAATACATCGCGGATCGTTTCCGCCTGGATCGTGACCGTTGTGGGCACGGTAACGTTTTCCGGTCACCAGTTCCGGAGTTCCATCGTCATCCAGGTCGACAAAGAACATGGCGTGGGGTTGCGACCAGCTTTTATCGATGAGGTGTTGTTCCCAGGTGCGTTTGCCGTCCTGCTTTTTCTGTTCCAGCCAGAAGATGCCGTAATTGTGCCCCAATCCGTACACGATGTCGTTGAGACCGTCGCCATTCACATCGCGCACCAGCACGGGAATGCTGGGGGCGTCCAGATTGAATTCAGCGTGCCATGTGTAGGTATACCCATCGGCGCTCTGGGCAGTTTCATACCAGCCCTTCGGGCCGATGAAATCGGTCAATCCGTCGCCGTTCACGTCTCCCACTCCGCCGCCGTGCCCCGCGCCTTCCTTGCCGACGGTGTGCTTAATCCATTCCGCCTTCTGGGGAACTTTTTCGTACCACACCACTTCCTGGGCAACGTTGGAATACAGGTCCATGACCCCATCGCCGTTCATGTCGAAGAAATAGGCGGTTTCCGAATTGCCCGGTTTGTCGATAACATGCGCCGGCCAGTCGCCGCCCTTCGCGCCGGGATTCTCGCGCCAGAAGACCTCTTGGCTGAAATAAGCGCATGACACCACATCCAGGTCGCCGTCGCCGTCCACATCCTGCATCAGGTTGGCGAAATCGTCGAAATATTCGCTCTGCTCCACCAGGTCGCACACCTTGTGACGCTTCCAATCCGGCGCTTCGTACCAGAATCCGCCGCTTAGGATGTCTTTTTTGCCGTCGTTATTGATATCGCCGATGCCCGCTGCTTCAAACTTGGATTCGGCGTTGATCGTATGCTTCTTCCATTGGATCGATTTTTCCGCCGCCGATACTGACAGGGACAATCCGAAGGCAACGAACGCCGCAACGAACTTTATCATGGTAAAAACTCCAATTCCTTTTCGCTTCGCATTTCAATGGTATCAATCTACGATAGGAACGTCACAAAGGCAATGGCTGAAACGTTACGAGAGAGAACTGCAAAAAGAAAAATAGCGCCATGACTATCCCCCATCAATTCTTCCGCGCCTTGTGGATCAAATACGCCTACTCGACGGTATGCATCTTCGTTCTAATTGGTTCGACCTACGATAGAAATCCGATGGAAACGCTATTGATGGCATGGATGCCGCTATGGGTTTTCTATTACACCCTTCGCTTCTCGAAATGGTATTCGCAGGCAAGGCATGAAGAGAACCCTCCACTTCCGGAATGGGTGTATCTGGATATCGAACTGGCGATCGGATTTCTTTTATTTCTTCTGTTTTCGATCCTGGGACTCTTCGGTCTGTCGAGCATTAGCAATCTTTTTGAAATCGTCCTTGTCTGTATGGTGTGGCTCTGGCTTTTGATGATGGCGTATTATTGGAAGATGGAGTGGCAGTATCGTGCCTATCGCCTGGAAGAGTCGAAGCGCGATCGAGAGTATGTGAATGATAAACCCATCTCTTGATTAACAAAATTTCGTAAGGTAGGCAGCGTTTTTCTGCCCACCGATATCTACCTTCTTATATTAGTTTCCTCTGAAGTGAATATTCATGCGCGATCGTTCAACCAGGATAGCATTTCGCCGCGTTCGACGGGTAGCGTTTATAAACTTTCATCCAGAGTGCGAATGAGACCTGCGTCTTCAAACAAAGCGCTAACCAAACCCCGCCCAGTCAATGGTGCCGGAAGCGGTTTCCCTTCGCTCTCGTACAGATCGATCATTTCGTCAACAATTTGGCAAAGTTCAGAGAATACTGCTTGTGCATCGAGCCCGTGACATCCGCCGTAAAACAATTCCGGGCAGCTTCCTATGAAACAATTATCTTCATCGGACCATTCAACTAATTTAACGTATCGATCGCCTTTACTCATTTCTCAGACTCCTCGATAGCGAGCCGTACGACTCGCTCTAAATAACGCTTGGCGTCATCGCCAGGATTACCAGATACTGTGATAGGTTTCCGAACGTTCGGATGAACAAAATTACGATGATTTCCTTTACCTCCACGATTAACGAAACCCGCTCGTTCCAGGTCTCCGATCAATTCGCGTATTTTTGGCGGCAATGTTTCAATCCTTTCAACGAAGAAACGGAGCAGCAAATATGAAAAACTTATCTCATTCGTTGCCTAAGTAAAAGTTCGATTAATTCTATGAGCAATTTTCCTCAGAGTATTTTTACTTTATACAAAATTACTCTGCAAGAATTATAGCCGTATTTCACATTCCATCCTGCACAAATTACATTGATGCTATGTATTTCCCTTTTTTCATCGTCTCACCTCTTCCCATCCATCCACACCCGATTGCATTTCGTACCGGTTGATCCACAGGTTGGAGCGATTGAACCAGATATCGTCGAGACCATCGCCATTAACATCGCCGATTTCGACAGTGGGATTATAGGCAATCCCCCAACTTTGCTGTTTGGGATTGATGTATGCGAACGAATAGGTTTCATAAGTCAAGTTCTCTTTCCCAATGGCAATATAGACCATCGGCAAGAATAGAGAACCACTCATTTGAATGATATCCTATATGCATAAAACCTTACGGCCCCGGAGCCGTTCCATATCCAGGAAGGAAAAATTCCATGCGTCATGTTTTCTCATTGCCGATGGTTCTGCTTCTTTGTGTTTCCGCGTTTCAGCCAGCGCTGGCGGAACCGAATTATATCTGGTGGGAAGGCGAGAACGCCATCGCGACTAACTTCCCCAAAAGCGTGTGGTTCAACAGCGGTGCACTGGAGGGGAAACGCGATCTGCTTTCCGGCGGAACCTGGCTGGCCAACGATGGGAAAAGAACCGGCGAGGCCGCTTACGCGCGATATTCTGTGGAAATCCTCCAGGACGGAAAGTACGAATTCTGGACGAGAAAATTCTGGAAACACGGGCCGTTTGAGTGGCGTTTCAACGAAGAAGACTGGCAAGTATGCCCCAGCGATGTAGCTTTGGCCGACAGCGTTACGATTCAAACGCATCTATCCGCCAACTGGGTCTTTCTCGGAACGGTTCCCCTGACGAAAGGCAGCGCCACCTTCGAACTGCGCTTGCTGGCGAAACCGGGCGAATCGCTGACCGCCTGTTTCGATTGTTTCCTCCTGACGCAATTGCCCTTCGTTCCGCGCGGCAAACTGAAACCGGATGAGAAATCCGGGCAGGCCGACGAAGGCTTTTTTGCCTGGGAGCCGGAGATGGATCCCTTCACCGGCGACGCCCTGCTCGACCTGCGTTCGCTAAACGAACCGATTGCCGGGGAGAACGGATTCGTCCAGCGCCGGGGCGAAGAGTTCGTTCTCGGCAATGGAACGCCCGTACGATTCTGGGCGGTCAATCTCTCCAGCGAGATCGCCGCCTTGAACCGCCGCTCCATCGATTACATGGCGCGCCGCCTGGCGAAAGCGGGCGTCAATATGGTTCGTTATCACAGCCCATTATTCGATTCCAGCGATCCCGAAAAGGTCAATCCTCAAAAACTGGACGATCTGTTTTACCTCATCTCCGCACTCAAGAAAAACGGAATCTATAGCACCGTCAGTTTTTATTTTCCCTTATGGTTCACTGTGAAGGCCGATTACGGCATTCCCGGTTACGACGCTATCGATAACAAAAGGCCCTTCGCGCTTCTATACTTTGATTCGCGCATGCAGCAAATTTACAAGTCGTGGGCCAAAGCGCTGCTGACCACGCCCAATCCGTATACCCAGACAACGCTCGCCAACGAACCTGCCGTAGCCATCGTCGAGATTGTCAACGAGGACAGTTATTTCTTCTGGACGTTCACCAAATCGAACGTGCCGCCGGTTCAATGGGCTCAGCTCGAAAAACTCTTCGGCGACTGGTTGATTCAGCGCTACGGCTCGCTCGAAAAGGCTCTGGCCGCCTGGAACAACCGCAAAGAGTCCGGCGACGATCCAGCGGCGGGACGCATGGCGTTGTACGAAGCCTGGTACATGACCGGCGACGCCGTCCGGCAGGCAGGCGCCGCCCAGAAGAAACGAATCGGCGATCAGGTGCGCTTCCTCACCGAGAATCAGCGTTCGTTTTATTCCGAGATGAAAGCCTACTTTACCCAGGATTTGGGCAGCAAGAGCCTGATTGGCGCCAGCAACTGGCAGGTTTCCGATCCCGCCATGCTCGACGCGCTGGAGCGTTATACCTACACCGCCTGCGATGTCATCGACCGCCACGGGTATTTCAGCGGCGAGCATAAAAGCCCGGATGGCAGCCATTCCTACGCCGTCTCCGAAGGGCATTCGTTCAAGAATCTCTCCGCGCTGACAGTCCCCGAAGGATTGCCGCTTCAATTCGCTCAGATCGACGGCTACCCGCAGATCATTTCCGAAATTGGATGGACCAATCCCAACCTCTACCGCGCCGATTATTCGTTTCTGGCATCTGCTTACGGTTCTCTTCAGGGCGTCGATGGATTTTACGCCTTTGCACTGGGCGGCGCGTTCTGGGATACCGGCATGAAGAAATTCGCCGTTTCCTCTCCGGCGATTCTCGGCAACTTTCCTGCCTATGCCCTGCTCTACCGGCGCGGCGATTTGCAAACGGCGCAACCGGCGATTCATCAGATTCTCAACCTGGAAGACCTGTATGCGATGAAGGGATCGGGCGGCTCGGCGGCGCAGGCATTGGACGATCTGCGCATGCAGGACGTTCCTCCCGGAGCGGCTGCCACCGGCGAAGTGAACAACATCGATCCCCTCTCGTTCTACGTCGGGCGCGTGCAGCGAACATTCGGTACGAATACGCAGGATTCCAGCGAGATTAATTTCGCCGCGTATATCGATCGCACGAAGAAAATCGTAACC
>CAZFOX010000049.1:0-13352 GCA_964520565.1 uncultured bacterium
ATTCAACGATTTATTGCCACTTTTTCCGTTTGGTTTTTATGGAAGATGCGTTGTAACTCACCACGAGCGCGGGCGTCCTCGCCCGCAGGTTCTACTAAGGGTTTTTATGTATTTGAATCATAATAGTCTTAATGAAAGAGGAAAAGCGGTATGCATTCGAAATCGTATGGAAAGAGAGTATCTACCGGTCGCCCATGAAAATCTTTATTCTCACTCTCGGCACGCATGGCGACGTTCAACCCTATGTCGCCCTCGGAAAAGGCCTTCGAGCGGCTGGCCATACGGTTACCCTCTGTACGTGCTCCCGCTTCGAATCGTTCGTCACCGATTACGGTTTGCAGTACGGCTACATGGACGACGGCTTCTTGCAACTCATGAATGACAGCCTCGTCCGGGATGCAATGGAAGATGTGAACAACTTCTGGTCGGGTTTCAAATACGCCTGTAAACTATGGCGTAGAATGGCGCCCCTTCAACGGATCGTGATATCCGATGCCTGGGAATCCGCACAAAAAGCCGATCCCGATTTGATCCTGTTCCATCCCAAAGCGCTGGGAGCCGCTTCCTATGCCGAGAAACTGGGCATACCGGCGATGATGGCGTTCTACCTCCCCCTCTACGTCCCGTCAGCCGAAATCCCCGCCCCGGGTTTTCCCCATTGGAAACTCGGAGGATGGTATAACAAATTAACCTATACCCTCGTGCATCGAGCCACTGCGCTGATGGCGGGACGCTTACTGCGAGAGTGGCGAACGGAGAATCGATTGCCCCATCCCCGCCGGATCGATTTTCTGCACGCGGCTTCGGGCGATCCCATCCCCGTCGTGCACGGTTTTAGTCCGCATGTCGTCCCTATTCCTTCCGATTGGCCCGAATTCACGACGGCGACAGGTTTCTGGTTTCTTGACCGGCTCGAATCGTGGAATCCGCCTGCCGGTCTACTCCATTTTCTTGAATCGGGCGATCCGCCGGTCTATGTGGGTTTTGGCAGCATCTCCGGACGCAATCCACGGCGAATTTCTAAAATAATCGTCGATGGATTGCGGCTCGCAAACGCCCGTGCCGTTTTGGCGGCGGGATGGGGTGGATTGTCCGTGGAGGAATTGCCCGGCTCCATGATACGCATCGATTCCGCTCCACACGATTGGCTCTTTCCCCGGATGGCGGCGGTGGCGCATCACGGCGGAGCGGGAACGACGGCGGCCGGATTGCGCGCGGGACGTCCCACCATCGTTTGCCCTTTCTTTGGCGACCAGCCCTTCTGGGGACAGCGCGTTCACGCACTAGGCGCCGGCAGCGAACCGATTCCCCAGAAGAAACTGACGGCCGAAAAATTCGCCGCCGCCGTGCGCGAGGTTCTGTCAAATCCTGATATTCGACGTAACGCGGAAGCGTTGGGCGATCGCCTTCGGCGCGAAGATGGCGTTGCCAATGCGGTCTCTTTCATCGAAGATTGGTACGCAAAAAGAGAATAGCCAACGCGGCAAGACGAAACGAGAAACACGCAATAAAAAGGGCAGGCGAACAGCGGCCTGCCCTTTTTCGATACGATTCCAGTGCGTATGGCGTATAGTTTAATATAATTCCCAACTGGATATGGCTGTAACTCTCTTCTCGATCGCCAGTTTAACGGCGGCGGCCAGATTGATCCGGCCGTAGCCGTATTGCTCGTTAAAACCTTCCGCGTCGTATGGAAGACTGCCAATCTTCACCGCCGTCTGTTCGAAAACCTGTAACAACTCGGCAACGGTTAAATCTGGATTCGCAGCCATAACCAGTGCGAACGATCCCACCGCCAGTGGGCAGGCCGACGAAGTGCCTCCGAAATCGGAGCAATAAGCGGATTCGGGATCGTAGCCAAAACCGTCTTTCGATACGTCCGTTGTAACGATCTCATTGATCCCTCCATTGCTCGGAGCGAGCAAATCCATTTGCGGACCCCACTGACTATAAAGAGACCGGACATCCTGGTCGTTGCTCGCGCCGATATTGATGACATTGGGATGCGTGTTTTCCCCTACGATCGGCATGATGTTCGCCGGCGGTTCCCCGCTATAGGGAGGCTCGGCAAGAGGAACATCTTCACCCATGTTAATGCCGCCTTCCAACATCTCTTCACCCAGGTAGATGGAAAAACCGTCTTTCCCGGCTTCCGAACTGATCCGGAAATTTACATAGAAAATGGCGCTCTCGGTTACTTCCACTTCCCAGATCAGGTCGCTGTATTGATCGTTCCCGATCGTCCCGCTTTGATAGACGTAACCGCCTTCCGCCAGATCCGATTTAACAATCGAAAACGGCGCGTCTCCCTCGCTGGATACCCCTTCCGGGAAATTCGTGTCTTGCGGGAAAATCTCCGCAATGGTTTCCCCACTTTCCTCGCTGACAAATCCGGCGTTTTCGATTAAAACACGATCCTGACCGCCTTTACCCGATGCGTCTTTCTCATACGACATGACAATAGTGTACGTTCCCGGTTCGAGGGGCTCGGCGGATTCGAATTTCTGAAACCACGTCGCATCATTTCCGCTGGCGAATAACACCGGTACACCTTTTTCTCCCCGCTTGGCTTGGGAGGATGTCGCAAAATCCAACGCGGAAGAAACCACGTCGGAAAGTTGCGATCCGCCCCAGGAATTATTCATGACATCGCAATATTTCGCGGCGTAACGGATCGCTTCGGCGATTTTTTCCTCTCCGGCGATACCCGTTGGATCTTCGGATTCATCTTCCTCAAACGTGATTCTCACAGGAAGGATTAAGCTTCCATACGAGGCGCCTACAACGCCCTCGCCATTGTTACCGATCGCCGCCGCCACTCCCGCGCAGGCCGTCCCATGGCTGTCTTCCTCTGTTTCGGGATTGGGATCGTTGTCCTCTCCCCCGAAATCCCATCCGTGAACATCGTCGATCAGTCCATTTTTATCATCGTCCACACCGTCGATTCCATTGGCCTCGGCGGCATTGGTATAGATATTCAAATCGGGATGGTCAAGATCGACAGAGTCGTCCACAATGCCGATGACGATATTGGGATTGGGCTTCTGCAAATCCCAGGCGGCTTCGGCGGAAATATCCGCGCCGGCCTTCGCCCCATTCTGGCCGGTATTATTCAGATGCCATTGCTGTGAATATAACGGATCGTTCGGTTTGAATCGTTTTTGAATCTGCCGGGCATAATTCGGATTCGACCAGACGACATCCGGATCGTTCCATAACTGGTCGGATACGCTGAACGGATTGCTGGACGCATCCAATCCTAAAATATACTGATCGGTCGTAAACCGCAGCGGTCGGATTACACGCAGGAAATTTCGTTCTGCCACTTCGGCAATATCGGCTCCTTCCCGAATGCATACCACCACTTCCGGACGGGGATAAACCTGGAGTCGACTCCCGGGAGTTCGATAAACGGGATATAAAAACGTGGGAGCCGTACTATCGCGGGTGGCTTTTTTTGCCCGGAGTGTCCGCAAGGGAATCGGACGGCTGGTCTGCACAAGCGTCATTCCTCCCCCGATCGAACGCGCCTGCACCACATTGGGAATCGTGGCGGCAATGGATTGCGGCGCCAACAATCCCGATTCGCCGATATTTCCCGTTACGTAAAGATTGGGAACGGGAACCAGGCGGTGGTTTTGCCCCAATGCTTTATAAGTAAGGCTTTGGGCCCCTCCTTCTTGCGCGAACAAGATCGCTGCAAGAAAAATCCAAACGGCTTTAATACCAACGCATCGGCTTTGAATCATCTTTCTTCTCCTTTATAGTTGAACTTTGAATTGCATGCAAAATCGGAGTATGATGGATCGCACATGAGGGCGATCGTTGAGATAGTAATCAATCGAAAGAAGATTATATAACAGATTAATTCGGCCAAAATGGCGGTGAGATTCGGAGAAATACGATGAATATCCTGTGGGAAATGTATCAACAAAGCCGTATCTCCAGTGCGGAATCGTCTGCCCTGCGCGGCGAAGAAAAAGCGTACGACGCGGCAAGAACCGTTCAATATTTCCAGGATCGCCTCGATAAGTTGATTCTCATCAATATGGCTCTCTGGTCCCTGCTGAAACAAGAAACCAATCTCACCGAAGAAGACTTGCTCGATCGCATCAAGGAAATCGATCTCTCCGATGGCGTTTTGGATGGCAAAGTTCGCCAGACAGCGGTTCAATGTCCCCAATGCGGTCGAGTCATGTCAAACAAACATCGCTCCTGCCTCTACTGTGGTTATACCAAAGAAGGCACCGGCGTATTTGATGCAATCACTTGACTGATAGACTTGTAGTTTTGGTGGACATCGTATTTCTGTCCACCAAAACCACTGCCCATCAAAGACGCATTATATCTTCCTATGCATGAGATACTATCACGGAAAAACGTGTTTTTTGTGTTCTGGATTCCGGGATAGATTGTCAGGGATTTCCGTTACATAAAAAAATCGGAATTTTTTTGAGATTTTTTCTCATCGTAACTCTCTCATTATTGGGAACTTACAACTCGCACCTTTCAAAATGCATTTTAACGCCATTTTTTTGCGGTCTTTTGCCTATATATAGGGAAGTTTTTCTCCGGCCGGAGATTCCCGGGACGCGCAATCAGCAGCCTTTCTCTTTACTAGGCGAGGAAGAGAAAGGTCTCAGACTGTACGGCAGTCCATGCGCTTGCGTCCAACTCTCGTTGGGCGCGCCCAACAACCAAATAACCAATCGAATCGAGCCGAAAGCGAAAGAGGGTAAAAGAAAAAAGTAGATTCTATAAGACATATCACTCAATCTAACAGAAAAAATTCCCCTTAAGGCGATGTCTCTGAAAGTATGCGCCCGCCTGCCCCGGTTGAAATCCCATCAACCCAACAACTCTATTTTAAACCCCACTCCCCATAACTATTCCCAATAAGGAGCCTGTGTGTCTCCGCTTGTTAGCAAAAATAATGAAGCAAAAATAATGGAGCAAAAATAATGGAGCAAAAATAATGGAGCAAAAATAATGGAGCGCGGGCGTCCCCGCCCGCAAGCCACCTTTCTTCAACAAACCACTTCTCTTATCAGGTAGGGTGCGGTCGAGCGCAGCGAGCCCCACCGCAAAACCCCGCTGCAATGAAAACTTTTTTCTAAATCCCCGGGGGGGATTTTTCGTTTTATGAGTATAAGGAGATAGAGGAGAATAACTCCCTATCACTTTAAGAAAGGTCATGAAGGGATACGAACATGAAATCGGCAGGTATCTTCTTAGTGATAATCGCCGTTTGCGTCGGCGGTTACGCGATCTGGAATTACGCGGAAGTACGGCAGACCCTCGAAGAATTGAACCAGGAATGGCGGGTGCGCAACTGGGATCAGCGAATCAAGGATAAAATCAGCGCCCTTAAGGAAAGGATGGAAAAACAGGAAGAAGCGGTCATCACCCTCAAAGTGAAAAACCGCGACGTGATGCGCAAACTGGAAAAAGAAGGCGCCGCATACAAGAAATACGACGGCGTCATTCGCGGCATTGTCGCGAAAATGGATGAATTCAAAGATAGACCTACCGAATCCTTCGAATACTGTGGGAATAACTATACGCTGGATACCGCTCAGGCCACTTTCGATCAATGGACGGTGGATATTCTGCCGATTAAAAAACAGATCGATTTTCTGAACAAGCAAAAAGAACTGTACGATAAATCCATTCAGCGGATTACCGAATCCATTGGCAAGATGCAAATCAGCATCCAATCTCTCGAGCAACGTGCCCTGGAACTGGCCACCGTTCGCGATACGCTCAAGGTACAGGAAATGGCCAAGGAACTGGTACTCGATGTGGAGGGATTCGACGACAGCGGCGTTAAGGAACTGTTCCAGGAAATGCAATCGTATATCGACGAGATCGATATCCGTCTGCAGGCCAGCGAGGAAGTCCCCGCCACGTCGACTCTCGATAGCGCCGTCCGCTATAAGGAAGCGGCCGAAAAGGATACGGAACTGGATCGGTTGCGCAATCAATACCGAAATCCCGCTTCCGCTACGCCAGCCAACAACTAGAGCGGTTCTCATAAGTTTGTGCATTAATTTCAATCTCCATCTTCGAAAAAGCCAATCATTTCCGGCTTTTTCGAAACGCGAATAGGAACGGAATTATGAGAATCCCTCTAATCGAGTATCGCAGAGGATGCGGCAATGAGTAACGCGGATTTCAATAGAGGCGAGCAATACCGGGAATCATCGCAAAAAAGGGCGCGGGCTTTTTTAGAGAAAATGGACCGGGACGATCCCTTGTGGATGGATCGGATCGTCCCGGCTCCCGCGAAATCCCTTTTCGATTGGAGCGAATCCATTTTTCAAAGCATTCTGACCCAGGCGGTTTGCACGGCGCTGATCCTCTGCCTGCTCGTTTCGGCGTCCGGCGCGCGGGTGACGGCCAAGGCTCTGACTCTTTCGCTCGCTTCCGATTGGCAGGCGGAGGAGAGTGACTCCAACCGAGAATGAGAAAGAGGCGAGGCTATCCATGAATGCAGGATTCGCCGAACCGGATGAGGAACTTTGGAAACGGTATCGGGAAAACCACGATCAAAACGCTTTTTGCCATTTGATAAAAAGATACCGGGAAAACGTGTTGGCTTTTCTGATCCGCATGACGGGCGGCGAAAATGACGCGTTCGATCTGTTGCAGGAGGCTTTATGGCGATTCGCCCAACATTACGATCCGTCCCGTTCCGCGGCTAAAACGTTTCTCTTTTGCATCGCTTCCAATCTGGCGAAATCGCATTACCGGAGTACCAGGAAAAAGAGATACGATATATCGTTCGGCGATTTGGAAGAGGCGGGAACGCAACCGGCGGCCGACGGCGATTTTCACCGGAACGAAATGCGGCTGGCGCTCTTTCAAAACGCGTTGAACCGCTTGGAATTCAAAGACCGCCAGGCGATCGAACTGAAAGACATCGAGAGTATGACGTATAAAACCGCCGCCGATATTGCGGGCTGCTCGGAAAAACGTTTTGAAAAACGCCTGGCACAGGCTCGAAAACGTCTTCGCTCGATCCTGATGGAAAATAAGGAATACGAAAGCCTGCTTCCATGCGATTGAATGATACAAAATAATAGGTATGTTAAAAATCGCCGGACGATCTCCGGACACGACGTAAGAAAAAGTAAAGCAAGCGACCCACTTGCATTTCTTGAACGAAAACGTCAATCCAAAATCGAGAAATAAAAAAATGTTATTCTCAATTTCTTTCTATTTCCTCTATAAAATCATGCAACTGATGGCCCTGATCGCGGTGGTCTTTCTGGTGATTTCGATGATCAACAGAAATCAACACCGACCATATATCCAACCGCAGCCGTTCCAAGCAACTCAAATGCCGCCACCGCCCCCTCCTCCCCATCGTGCCGCTCCCCGAAGGCATGGTTGCCTGAGCTTTTTAGGGGCGATCGTGATCGTTTTCATCATCTTTTCGGGGATACAAACCAGCGTACGGCACGACCGGTCTCATAAATTATCGGAACCCGAGAAACGCCTTCAGGAACTGGCCCAACAAAAACACGATATGGAAAACCGCTTGGAACGCGAAATCCCCGAATTCGTCCGTCTTCTCTATGCACAAGCTAACGAGATCAAGAAAGAACTGAATAACGTTATCGATTCCGCCCATAAAGATTACTTGATGGAAGAACTCAAGGATATCGCCAAAACGTTCGTTTTCCTCGACAAGGAAGAAGGCGAATACAAGGAAATCATCTCCGAACTCTCGTCTATTCAGAGAACGTTGGTTCGCTTGAAAGAGTCCGAAAAATTGTTCGGCGGCGAGTATGAAACGTTCATGAATCAATCCCGCGACGCCGTGACCAAAGCCAAGGCCAAAATGAACGTCAAGATCAATCTGGATATGGATAACAATATTGCCCTCAGTGAGGTTCAAATCCAGGAAAAAGTCGAAGAATTACTCAAATAAATGTCGTTCATTTTCTCAATACAGTCCCTCAGAGGGAGTACATCGAACGAAGTCTTTTTTCTTTCTACTTCGAAAAGGCCCATTTTTTTGCTGGCTAATGTTGTTTTGCCAGGTCTACCGATAACTGTAGCCCTAAATCCCCAAGTATTAAATCAAGGGTATCTAACCTTGGATTTCCTTCTTCTGAAATTGTCTTATAAAGTGAACTGGTGGATTTTTCCGTGCGTTTTGCCAATTCGACAATCCCGCCACGTGCATCAACAACTGCCCGCAACGCACGTAAAAAGGCCGCCCGGTTTCCGTCTTTACGCGTTTCTTCCAATGAAATTCGCAAATATTCTCGGGCGTTTTCCGGGTCTTTTAAGAGTGCCAGTTCAATGTCTCGAAATGGTTTTGATTTTTTCATATCATTCCTCCTTATAGTCTTTCCAATATTTCAGGGCCTTTTTGATGTCCCGTTGCTGACTTCCTTTCTCTCCGCCACATAGCAAAAGAACAATCCTTTTTCCAATCTTTCCATAATAAACCCTATACCCAGATCCAAAGTGCAAGCGTAATTCAATGATCCCCCCTTGCAGGATTTTGCTGTCTCCAAAGTTTCCGTCTCGCATCCGGTCAAGGCGCGCGATGACACGCAATTGTAACGATGTATCGAGACTAAATAGCCACTCCTCAAAAGGAGCATTCCCTTGATCGTCTGTATAAATCTCAATTGACCATGTTGATATTATATCGTTCATTCCACTATAGTGGAATGCTTCGGCGCTTTTGTCAAGTTTTTTTCCTGTTCCTATATCCCATCCGGCAACCGAAGGCGTTTCTCGGGATAGGCTAAAACTTAACGCCCGGCAATGGGCAGAGATCAACGGCAGCTTCATACAAGAGACAGGATGACGGTGAATTTCTATCTTCCCCGCATTTCTCCCTCGCCGCAATTCCTTTCCATCTGCTTTTTCGATACCATGAATCCCACAGATCGAAATAAGGATGGAAACATACATGGATCGCATTTCCGCTCCGGCGGTTCTTTCGTTGGATATCGGTACTTCATCCGTGCGTGGCCAGGTCTACGGCGCGGAAGGCCAATGCCTGGAGGGATTGGGTATCCAACTCCCTTATTCTACGACCTGTACGAGCGATGGCGGCGCGTTTATCGATCTCGACGTTCTATGCGAGCTGATATTTCGGGCTATCGACAGTGCCGTGGCGGATATCCGGAAGAATCGGATTTCGATCGCCGCCGTTTCCTGCTGCACCTTCTGGCATAGTGTTGCCGGTATCGATGATTCGGGCCGTTCCTGCACGCCGTTGCTTTATTGGAACGAGACCCGCCCGGAAACTGTGCTCCCCGATCTGAGTCAAGCGCTCGATCTACAGGCGTTTACAGCGCGTACCGGTTGCCCCATGCACGCCAGTTATCTTCCCGCCAAGATTCTCTGGCTGCACCGCGCGATGTCTCAGGAGGCGCGGCGCGTCCGGTATTGGATGTCCATCGGCGAATACCTGCTCTTTAAACTCACCGGCCAGCGGATTTGCTCCTGTTCGATGGCCTCTGCGACCGGATTGCTCGATTCGGCGGCCTGCCGCTGGGATTCCATTACCCTGGCTGCCCTCCCCGCCGAAGAGAAGCAACTTTCACGGCTGGTCGATGCGCCGGACGGTATCCGGGGATTGCAATCTCCTTTTGCCCAGCGTTGGCCCGAACTTCGCGATGCCCTTTGGTTTCCCGCTTTAGGCGACGGGGCATGCAGCAATATCGGTTGCGGTTGCGTTTCGCCAAACCGGGTGGCAGTTATGATCGGAACCTCGGGAGCCATGCGTGCCGCTTGGCGAGGCGATTACTGCCCGCCGCCATCCGGGCTCTGGTGTTACCGCATCGACCGCCATCGTCCGATTCAGGGCGGCGCATTGAGCAACGGAGGCAACCTGGGCGCATGGCTTAGGAACGTTCTCGACTTGTCGCCGTATGGGACAGACAAGGGAAGTCAATCCACATTGCGGGAAATCGACTCCGCGCTTTGCCAACTTCCGCCCGACGGTCACGGGCTGACGTTTCTTCCCTTTCTGGCCGGTCAACGCAGCCCCCGTTGGAATCCTCATAGCACGGGAACGCTGCACGGTTTGCGCCTTTCCACCCAGCCCATCCATATCCTTCAGGCCGGTTTGGAGGCCGTGGCGTACCGTTTTAAACTCATTCACAATCTCCTGGCGGCGCAACTGTCCGGCGATCATATCATCGTGGCCACCGGCGGCGGCCTCTTGCATTCCGCCGCCTGGGTGCAGATTCTCGCCGATGTGCTGGGACGCGGCGTTTATGTTTCTCCCATCGCCGAGGCGTCCTGCCGGGGCGCGGCATTGATCGCCCTGGAATCGCTGGGGAAATTGGATATATCGGATCGCGCCATCTTGGATACCGTTCATACGGTTTCTCCCCGGCCTGAAGCGCATGCGATCTATCGGGCCGCTCTGGAACGGCACGTCGATTTCGAGATGCGGATTTCCCAATCCTAATCAAAGATATGTAGAATTCAGTACTCTGCAAATTCTTTCAAGTCTCCAAAAGTAGTCGGAGAGACAAACTCGCAGAATCGCCTTGAAAGATTCTGGTCGATTTACCTTGCCGTTTTGCTATTCGAAGAGAAAATAGGAGTTATGTCGATCGTGAACGTTTCGATTCCAAGGAGTGAACCGCATGGGTCAGCAATTCGGCGTTATCGGTCTTGCCGTCATGGGTCAGAATATCGCGTTGAATATCGAACGCAACGGTTTTCCAGTAGCTGTCTATAACCGCACTGGTTCGAAAACCGAGTCCTTTATGAAAGGCCCGGCGGCGGGGAAAAACTTTATAGGCGCCTATACCCTGGAAGATTTCGTCCAGGCGCTCGACCGTCCCCGCTAAATCCTGATCATGGTGCAGGCCGGGGCAGGGACCGACGCCATCATCGAACAGATCGAACCCCTGCTCGATACGGGCGATATCCTGATCGACGGTGGAAACTCCTATTTCCGCGACACCGAACGCCGTCTGGATCGCTTCGAAGGAAGCGGTATCCATTATCTGGGTATGGGCATCAGCGGCGGCGAAGAGGGCGCGCTCTGGGGCCCCAGCATTATGCCCGGCGGCGATCGGCAGGCATACGCCGTCCTCGAACCGATCCTGAAAACGATCGCCGCACAGACCGATTCCGGCCCCTGCGTCGATTACATGGGCGAGCGCAGCGCCGGTCATTTCGTTAAAATGTGCCATAACGGAATCGAGTACGGCGACATGCAACTCATCGCCGAATCCTACGATATCCTACGCAACGGCCTGGGGCTTTCTCCGACGGAAATCGCGGATACCTTCGCCGAATGGAACCGGGGAGAATTGCAATCGTATCTGATCGAAATCACCGCCAAAATCGCCGCTTTCCCCGACGACCGCGGCAGCGGCGGCGTTCTCATCGACCGGATTCTCGATAGCGCCGGGCAGAAGGGAACCGGGGTGTGGACTTCAAAAACCGCCTTGGAACTGGGCGTCCCCGTCCCCACCATTACCGCCTCCGTCGACGCCCGCTTGATGTCGGTGCTCAAACCGGAACGCGTCCGCGCCGCCCAACTCTATCCCGCTTCTCCAAGCGCCTCGCTTCCCGATAAAAAGGAAGCGGTTGCCAATATCCGCGCCGCTCTCTATGCCTCCAAGATTTGTTCGTACGCACAGGGATTCGCCCTGATGCGCGCCGCGTCGCAGGACTTCGGCTACGGCCTGAATTACGGCGCAACCGCCCGTATCTGGAAGGGCGGATGCATTATCCGCGCCGTCTTTCTCGACCGCATCCGCGAAGCCTTCGAAGAACAGCCCGGTCTGCCCAACCTGCTGATGGCTCCCTCCTTCCAGCGGGAGATCGTCGAACGGATCGACGCCTGGCGGGCGGCTGTTTCTCTCGCGATTCGCCTGGGATTGGCTGTTCCCGACATGAGCGCCTCGCTGGCCTATTTCGATGCCTACCGCCGAGAGCGTCTTCCGGCCAATCTGATCCAGGGACAGCGCGATTATTTCGGCGCGCATACTTACCGGCGTACTGATATCGATGGAGTGTTTCATACCAACTGGCTCGGATAACCATCGGTGTGGGAACAGGGAGAACGTATTGATGGGTATATTAGGTAAAAGTCATAACAACAGTGGGAAACTCTATACCGCTTTTCAATCCATCGGGGACTGTCTCGAAAAGAGCCGTTCCGAAACGGTTTTCATTTTCAAACACAGTTCCACCTGTCCCATCTCCAGTGCGGCCAAAAGCCAGGTGGACGCCTTCCTCGAGGAAACACCGGTCACGGCCTATCTGGTTGTCGTGCCCCAGCAGCGCCCACTCGCCAACGACATCGCGGAACGCCTCGGCGTCCGGCATGAAAGCCCCCAATTGATCGTCCTGAAAGACGGCTCGCCGGCCGGCGTACTGAATCATTACCAGATCGTTCGAGAGAACATCCAGAAAATGCTTTAGTGTTAATGGTGGAAAACACCGCATTCTATCCATCAAAACTCCCGCACTCTCAGCGTGCGGATCTCCCCATTGCTGCGCATCCACAAAGCCCGTTCTCCGGAGGGGAGATAGCGGAACGCCATCGCATCCATGATCACCGTGTAGGGTTTATCTGAAAAGCGATGGATGGAATCGTACTGGTGAGTTACACCGTAGCGGTCCAGCAGAAGGATATTCTCATCCCGCGTAAAGCGGATATCGCCGATCACCGGCCACCCGAAACGGCTGTTAGCGGCTTCCCGGCTCTTACCGTCGCGGGAGGTGTATACGTAGGCAGGCCCTTCGGGCGAAGTATACGCGACTGCGTAGCCATCCCATGTATCTCGAAAATCGAA
Organism: uncultured bacterium; assembly: GCA_964520565.1. GTDB lineage: Bacteria > Hinthialibacterota > Hinthialibacteria > Hinthialibacterales > Hinthialibacteraceae > CAZFOX01. Next base: position 12,798 of record CAZFOX010000049.1, read on the forward strand.
GTCGAAAATGGCCGAACCCTCCGCGCCGATTTGCGTTTTCTCGATTAACCTTCCATCATCCGCTGAGAGGCGTAGCAGCAAACCGCCCGCCGATAGGGCGGCCAGTTCGTTTCCATTGTTTGCTGCTTCAATGCCGATCCACCGCGCTTCTTCGTCGAATTCCCGCAGGTCTTTCCAAAGCGACGGCGTCCGTTCGAAAGGTGTGGATTGCTCGCCGAAGAACCGCCGGAACTCGTACTGCCAGACGGTTCCTTCCTGGCAGACAAAGAACACGCGACCGTCCGCATACGCGCCGTCCACCGCTTCGCTGCGCGGCCACGATGCCAGCCCGGTTCCTTCCAGTAGAAAGAGAACCCCCTGGTTGAATGCCGCCAGCCGTCCCCAACGGTCAATCAGCACCGCCAGATTTTCTTCCACCGGCAACAGATCGACGTAAAGCGGGATGGCGTCTTCGGGCACGTACATCGTCGCGCCGGGCAGGTTGCGGATAACCTGGGTGTCTATCAATTCATAACAGATCAGTGTGAACACGCTTGACCGCCGCCACAGCACGCT
>CAZFOX010000050.1:0-13286 GCA_964520565.1 uncultured bacterium
CATGTCGAACAAGAGTTCGTCGAGTAATATCCCCGTCCCTCGCTTCGGAATCCAAATCCGATACGAAGATTTTCTTATTGCAGAAAAACTATTCCTTCGCCGGCCCCCAGAAATACTGAAACATCAATAGATCCAATTGGTTCACTTCGCCATCGGCGTTGATATCGGCATTCGACCGAAACTCGGGCGGCACGGTGGGAATCGGCGTCGGCGTGGGTGTCGGCCCCGGTGTATGAGTGGGTGTTGGGGTAGCCGCTTGAATTGGCGTGTAGGTCGGGGTTGGCGTCGGCGTCCCTTCGATGGCGTAAACAATATCGAGTACATTCATGATCTGCCAGGGAGCGCCAGTATTCCGCACGCTGTTATCGAGGGAATCAGATTTCGAATACACCAGATTATGGTTGGATAATTCGTACTCGAAGTTGCTACTCGATTCGTCGGGATAGGGCGTGGCGCTGCGAGCCGGCAAATCGAGATTCACCTTTTGATTACTGCTGAAGTGTAACAGACGCAAAAAAACATTGTTACGTCCATCTCCATTGATATCCCCCCGGGAGGAGTTTATTTCATCAAACAAAAAAATCATATACCGTCCATCTTCCGGCATACGAACAGATCCGGGCACTCCATCTTCCAGTGTATCGATGAGCTGACTGGATTTGGGATCCCAGACATAAAAACGCCGGTTTTTCTGGTTACCGGTATTATCGGAAAACACCATACGGGTATCGGAAGCGGCTTCCAGGCGTACGTTCACCAGGCGCTGGACTCCCACATTCAACCGCTTGATCGGGGTGGGCGTGGTTTTGGGTTTCACGGCTGTGCTGGGATTGAGTACCGTGGGTTGCGGCGTCACGTTCTGCGCCAGCAGGAACGGATTGATACTAAAACTTAACCAGAAAACCATCCAACAAAAAAACATTTTCGGTTTGATAAACAGTCGAATCCCGGAATATCGATACACGGTAGGAACCTCGTTTTCGTTTTTTTTAATCATTCTAGCACCTTCATTCGGGTATCCAATTCTTATATGAAATCGGAAAGGATGAAAAATCATCCAGCGTTGTCTCATCGATCTACACATCTCGATAATCGATCTGTCTCAAATCGCGGACAAACCGGTTTTAAACGGTGGGATTATGATAAAAGTCAAATAGGGAATGATTCGCTTCAGTTTCTACGAGAACGGCGTTCCTAAAGCAGGAAATTACAATCGGCACAATTTTAAGGACAGTTTCTCACGAATTCCGCTTTCGGAGAAAGAATCTATCCCACCTTATCAAAACACCATCCTTGCCTTTTCTCCGTTAGACAAATACGATTTTATGTTAATTTGCTTTCCCGGGAATAGAGCAATTCCTCTCTGGGGATTCAAGTTTTAACGTATAATCGACGTTTTCAGGGAGTTAGGAACGATCCTATCGATATCGATCCACTCCAGGGGCCAGGAATGTGTGTCAATTTCTTATAATGAAAGGTGATACAACATGAAACGACTGTTTCCAATTCTTATGATCTGCCTTGCGGTAGGCGCGTTCTGTTTGCCATTAGATGGCATAGCGGATGATTCCACTTTATCCAATCAGGCCGCTCTGATCGCCCAGGTTCAGAATGAACCGGAAGCCAGCACGCCAGCAGTGGATGAAACCACAACCGCTCCGGAAAGTGAACCGGCCGAGGAAGCGCTGGAATCGCACGGCGAAGGTAGTCATGGCAGCCATGTCGATCTCGGAGCGAGCCTGCCTCTCTGGAGCTGCATTCCCTTCGTGGGGATTCTCCTTTCCATCGCTCTCTTTCCCCTCTTTGCACCTCATTTCTGGCATCATCATTTCCCCAAAGTATCGGCTTTCTGGGCACTGGTTCTCGCTATTCCCTTCCTTTTCGCTTATGGCATCGATGCTTGGCATGCTATCTTGCATATCTACATCCTCGATTACGTGCCCTTCATCATCTTGCTCTGGGCGCTCTTCACGATCTCTGGCGGCATTCTGTTGCGTGGAACTCTGGTCGGTACGCCCATCGTTAACACATTGCTGTTATTAATCGGTACGGTGCTGGCCTCCTGGATGGGAACCACCGGCGCGGCCATGTTGATGATCCGTCCCTTCCTGCGCGCCAACAAGCATCGCAAAAACCGCACGTTCATGGTCGTATTTTTTATCTTCCTGGTCGCCAACATCGGCGGATCGCTAACCCCGCTGGGCGATCCTCCGCTTTTCCTGGGCTTTTTGCATAGCGTCCCCTTCTTCTGGACATTCAACCTTCTTCCTCACATGTTGATGTGCGCTGCGATTCTATTGGTTGTTTATTTTGTGATGGATTGGATTATGTATAAGAAAGAAGGCGTCAAACCACCCACGGAAGAAAAACACCCCCTGCAGTTGTGCGGCGCGTATAATTTCATCTTCCTGGCCGGCGTTGTAGGCGCGGTGCTCATGAGCGGTCTGGTGGATATGGGAACCGTTAAAATCCTGGAAATTCCCCGCAGCATTCAGGATATCGTCCGAGACGTTCTGTTGATAGTTATGGGCATCCTTTCTCTTCTCGTAACACCGAAAGAATTGCGTAAAGATAACGAATTCAGTTGGTTCCCCATCATGGAAGTTGCTTATCTCTTCGCCGGTATCTTCATGACCATGATTCCCTGCCTGGAAATTCTGAAGGCGGGCGAGCACGGCGCGGCGGCTTTCCTCATCAAAGCCGTGAACGAACCCTGGCATTATTTCTGGATCACCGGCGCTCTCTCCAGTTTCCTGGATAACGCCCCCACCTACCTGACCTTCTTCACCAGTGCGTTGGGCAAGTTCTATCCCGGTATGCCCGAGGCGCAGGCGGTCGCCGAACTCATCAAAACTCATGCACATTATCTGGAAGCCATTTCGGCGGGCGCAGTGTTCTTCGGCGCGAATACGTATATCGGCAACGCCCCCAACTTCATGGTACGCTCCATCGCCGAAGAAGCCGGTACTCCAATGCCCAGTTTTTTTGGCTATATGTTTAAATACGCCTGCACGATCCTTCTTCCGACATTCGCGCTGGTGACATTTTTCTTCTTCCTAACTCACTAAGCGATACCCTAAAAGGAAAGAACGGGGCATGGCCGCTTGCCATGCCCCGTTCTTATTTCAATTTCAGTGCGGCGGATTCTCTCGATAAACAACAAAACGATAAGAAAAACCGGATGAAGGCTTTCCGGCTTACGCTTTCGCCAATGCATCCATATTTTTATGAATCTTGCGCACCGCCGCCGCGATTTCATCCATATCGCTCTTCGTTCCCAGCATCATGTTCTGGAAGAACCAGACCGCTTCCTCTTTGCAAAGCCGGTCGTTGGCCGGACATTCGTTCTCTTTTCGATACCGGTCGAGATGCTCTTTGGAAAAGACCGTTTGAAAAGCCCGTGAATTCAGTGTCTTTTCGATGAATGGTTCTTTATTCAACGGTGTATACCCGCTGCCGCAGGATATGCCCTCCTTGCTCAGCGCCTGGATGAACTTATCTCGCGTCACTCCGGCAAACTTCGTAGCGTCGTACCGGAACATATAGAGATGATAGGCGTTGCGCGTGCATCCCTCGTACATCTCGGCAGGCGCAATGCCGGGGATTTCTTTCAGCTGTTTCGTTAAATAGGCGGCATTCTCTTCGCGCACGCGCGCCCGTTCGTCGAGTTCCCCCAATTGCTGCAACAAAAGAACGCCCTGGAACTCCGTCATTCGCATATTGATTCCGTTATTGATATACCGGAAACCATACGTGTTGACTCGCTCCCGGCCGTTGGAGTGGAACGAATAGATGCGATCCATGAGTTCCCGGTTCTGGCTAAGAATCGCTCCGCCCTCGCCGGAACTCAGATTTTTGGTCACCTGGAAGCTGAAACAGCCGGTGTCGCCGATGGAACCGACTTTCTTTTTACGCCATTCCGCCAGATGCGACTGGCAGGCATCCTCGATCACCGGCAGTTTATGTTTCTTCGCCACCGCCATGATCTTATCCATATCGCAGACGTTACCGCCCAGATGAACGGGGATAATGGCCCGAGTACGGTCGGTGATGCGTTCTTCGATCTTGTCGGCGTCCATCTGAAATGTCTTCGGATCGGTATCGACAAAAACGGGCAGTGCATGTTGAAGAATCACGACGTTAATGGTCGCCACAAACGTGTACGGCGGCACCAGAACTTCGTCGCCCGGCCCGATATCCAGCCCGTTCAGCGAGCCAATCAACGCGCTGGTGCCGCTGCTGACGGCCACGCAATCTTCCACGCCCATCATGGCTTTATACTCGTTTTCAAACTGGCTGACGTAACCCCCGTTCAACCGGCACCAGCCCCGTTTGTGCAAAACATCCTGCCAGGGCGCTTCAAAACTCTCATCGATCACTGGCCAGTCCGGAAACGGTTGCGTGCGAACGGGTTTCCCTCCCAATAAAGCCAGCGCGCCATCTTCCCCCACTTTCTCCGACGCCTGAATGGCCGGCCCCGCCAAAGCCAGACCGGCGGCAGTGGCTTGAATAAAACGGCGGCGTTTGATTGTCGATGGTTTCATAATCCAACTCCCTTCTCTCTGATTCGCCTTCCAATGTTAATCCCGACCGGATTAACAATATCATCGACTCTTACTCGAATTCAAGCAAAGGGGATTGTTTGGAATTCGAGATTTGTGAAATTCCTTCTAATGCGAAGAACGCTATATGGTAGAAAAAAACAAACGCGCGTCAGGAACCGGCCCGGCGAATCAGTACCGCATCCCACAAATCCACTCCGAGGGATTCGGCGATCACATCGCATTTGGCCTGCAGAATAAAAAAGATATTTTCGGATCGACCGCAGAGGGTTTCGTAATTGGCCTGCCCCTTCGATACGATCAGAGCAGCATTCCGAAACGCCTTCTGAAATTCGTCTCCCGCTTTTTCCAGCACCGTTCCCAGTTCCGAACGGCCGTTATCGATAACCGGCACAACCTCCGTCAGCCCGACTTCGTGGGCGTCGTGCAGAGTGGCGTCATTGAGCACGGGCATACCCCGCACGGCGGCGGTGATTCGAATCCGGGGAAACAGGCGTAAAATCTCTTCGATAAAGAGCCGATCAAAGACAATCTCTCCCGCATTATCGCAAATATAAAACAATTCCGGTTCTTTATAGGTTTCCTGCAATTGTTGGCATTGCTTCAGAAAAACTGGGTAATCGTCCCGCCGGAATCCCTCGCGCAGTACTTTTTCAATCGTGGCGTGGATGTCGAAATGCTCGTGAATCCCCAGGTCGATGATATTGCCACAGGCTGATAATTGGCAGGCAAGGTGCAGCGGATCGTCGCTGCCTTCGACACGTTCCTTCATTTCGGCATACAGCGAGAGAGCCAACTCGTTGTTTTTCTTCTTGATCCCCTCGAACGGATCGCCGCCTCCCGCGTGTTTTTCCCCGATTCGGATCGCCAGCAGGGAGAGTTCCGCAGGAGAAAGAGTGGGATCGGCAGCACCGATTTCTCGATCCAGGTCGTGCAGAAGCGCCGTTTCGCTTTCCTGGCTGGTAACGCGGTTCTGTTTTTTCAGACTCAAATGATAGATTCGCAGCCCCTGCCGCTTGGAACAATCAATGCACTTTCCCTGGAAACGCATTTTTCAATCCTGTCCGATGGTATGAACGGTTCTGAAGATACGCATTGTGGCGGGTTCGATCCGGACATTCAAGACGAGAGAGACAGGAAAAAGAAGAACGGAATTTCAGGAACAAAACGGTCGGCGAAAAATGATATAATCCTCAACCGGTTTGCCTCCTATAAGATGCTCCTGAATGATACGCTCCAACACCTCGGGCGTGCAGGACCGGTACCAGATGCCGTCTGGATACACCACGGCCACCGGCCCATCCATACAAATACGCAGGCAATTGGCCTTGGTGCGAAACACACCGCCATCTCCGGTCAGGTGGAATTCTTCCAGACGCGTTTTTAGATATTCCCACGATTGAAGGCTGATATCCCGCGCACAACATTTCGGTTTGCTTTGATCGCAACAGAGAAAAATATGGCGGCGAATTTTGGATAGACCCAGGTTCTCTGCAATTCTTTGAAGGCTCTCGAAGACATTGGGATTCATAAAGGACGGCTCCCGGTCACAGGGCTATACAGCGGTATTTTACTCCCCCTTCTTCTCTTTGCCATAGTCCTTATCGCAGAAGTTTATCCCGCAATACAATTTGGTTTCCTTGCCGGGATTGGCCTCGCGGATATGGCGCCAACGCCCCGCTCGCTCGTCCTCCCCGATCTGCACTGGAGTCGAACAGGGAGCGCATCCAATACTCGGATATCCACGGTCGTGTAGCGGATGATAGGGAACCCGGTTTTTCAATAGATAAGCATCCACCCGCTCCCGGTCCCAATTGGCCAAAGGATGTATCTTATAGCCTTGGATTCGCGGATCCACCGCAACAATATCGATCCGTTTCCGCGCTCCTCCCTCGGTACGCATTAATCCCGAAAGGATGGCCTTGAAAGGCCGGGCGGCTCGCAAATAAGGTTCCTCCTTCCGCAATTGGCAGCAGAGCTGGTAATCGCCATCTCGCAGATACAATTCACGTCCGTATTCGCGAGCCTGCGCCACCGGCGTTTTCTCAGGAAAGTAGGTCACGATATTCACACCATATTCTTCCACCAACCGGTCTCGGAGCTGCAAGGTTTCCGGAAAATGATATCCCGTATCGATAAAGATGATCTCCACATCTCTCAGACCTTCCAGATAGAGCATATGCGTTAACACCGAGGCGGTTTTCTGCATGCTGGACATCATCGCCAAGCGCTCGCCAAACGTCTCATACGCCCAGCGAACGATCGCCTGTGGCTCATACGGCTCCATTTGGGCATTGATCTTATTAATATCCAGATCCTCAATCGGCCGGTTTTTCATGACTGATATGGTTTCCACCATAGGATTTCCCTTTTCATCCAGGATCGTCATTCGAGTGGTTCTCGAATGTACAAGCGCATATCTACCTGTTCCCTCTTTTCATCTTCCACCGTGTGTCTTCCTCCATTTGGGAAGGCAGAATGGATACCTGCTTAAATTATCTACAATAATTATATAATATATATCTATTATATAGATATTCAGTAGTTATGCAAGGGAAAAAATGAAATATTAACCGCTTCAGTTACAGAGTATTTATTTCAACTACAATCCTTTTGCATCCCCAATCGAGCATGGATTCGCCTAACCTTAAAGAAAACAATGGAATAAACAAAAATATGTAAATTGTTCCATATGGTATAAATTTTGCAAAATAATTTTGCAGAACAATGGAAACACATACAATATCGGGAATCAGTCTTCCTGTTTGATCGACTGAGTGTAAAATGGTGTCGAAAGTTGAGGATGAAGGAGTGAATGATTCGCTCTCCAGCCAAGATAACCAACATTGTCTGAGCGGATGTTTTGATCCCCATTCAACAACTTCTGCCAAGAATGAGTGGCTGAATGGAATGCTGGACTGCACGCCGTTGGCGATAGCCATCGTCGACCGGGATATGCGGTATCTGGCTGTCAGCCGTTCCTGGATGACGGTTTTCCATTGGGAAAACCGGGATATCATCGGAAAAAGCCATTTCGAAACCTTCCCCAATATAACCAATGAGGATAAAGAGACTCTCCGCCGTTGTCTGGCGGGCGAAAATAAAGAAAACGGAAGTGCTTCCATTTTCCTGGAAACTCACACGGGAGATCGAATTCGCTGGAAGGTGAATCCCTGGTATGATTCCCCCCAGACCATTGGGGGAATCGTCCTCTGGGCGGAAGCCATCTCCCAATCCGAATCCGGCCTGGCTTCCCTCCCGGATTGGAACCTCCATAAAACGATATTAAACACAATCGACGCGCTGGTTGTCGTACTCGATATGGACGGCCGTATCGTTCAATTCAATAAACTCTGCGAAGAAACAACCGGCTACACTTTCGAGGAAGTCCACCAACGTACCCTCTGGGATATCTTCCTGCAAATCGAAGATATCGACCGCATCAAAAACCAGTTTCAAGAGTTACGCAACGGTCAATCCTCCCACTCCACCGAAATGATCTGGATCACAAAAAACGGAGTTCAACGCACTCTTCGTTGGACGAATACTCTTCTCCCTGATAATAATTGCAACCGGCCTTCCTTTATTATTGGAACCGGATTCGATGTGACCGAAACGAAAAAGGCCGATAGGACGCTGCGAAAACTGGCCTTTCATGATTCCTTGACCCAACTACCCAATCTGGCCTTGTTCCGCGACCGCCTGACCGTCGCCATATCCAACGCAAATCGTCAAAAACATCAGCTGGCGGTACTTTTTCTCGATTTAAACCATTTCAAGAACGTGAACGATGCGCTGGGTCATTATGGAGGAGACCGGATTCTCCACGAGGTGGGGCAGCGAATGCTGCAAACCATCCGCGAAAGCGACACGCTCGCCCGGATGAGCGGCGATGAATTTCTTGTCCTGCTTCCCTGCATACACGATTCCAGTCAGGTCGAACAGGCCGTACAACGGGTATTCAGTTGTTTTGCCAAACCCTTTGTTTACAAGGATAACGAATTCCACATCAGCGCCAGCATTGGAATCAGCCTCTATCCCACCGATGGCATCGACGAGGAAACCCTCCTGAAAAACGCCGATTCCGCCAAGTATTATGCCAAAAAGCAGAACCTCGGACACTGTTTTTACGAGTCCTTCATGAATACCGCCTCTCTCGAGCAACTCAAACTGGAAAAGGCGTTCCGCGATTCCCTCAAAAACGAAGATTTTATCCTACACTTTCAACCCCAACTGAATCTGGAAACCAACCAGATCGCCGGAGTGGAAACGCTTGTCCGTTGGCAACACCCCGAGTTGGGAATCATTCTCCCGAATCATTTCATTCCCTTTGCGGAAGAATCGGGATTGATCGTCCCTCTCAGCGAATGGATTCTTGAGAAAGCCTGTGCGCAGAACAAGGAATGGCAGGATCGGGGATTTCCTCCCATCCGCATCGCCGTCAACATCTCCCCTCTCCACTTCAAGCAACCGGACTTCTCCCAAAAGGTCATCTCCATTCTCGAAAAGACGCACCTCGATCCACGCTGGTTGGAATTGGAACTGACCGAACGAGTATTAATGGACGATCTGTACGAAGTCCGAAAAACGCTCCACGATTTAAAATCGATCGGAGTGGCCTTCTCCATCGACGATTTCGGAACGGGGTATTCCTCGTTGAATTACTTAAAACGGCTTCCCATTCATAAATTAAAAATCGACCGTACGTTCGTGAAAGACATCCCCAACGACACCAGCGATTCCACCCTCTCCAGAGCAATCATCGCGATGGCGCATAGCCTGGGTTTAACCGTTATAGCCGAAGGAGTGGAAACCGAAGAACAACGGGATTTCCTCCGTTTTCATCAATGCAACGAAATCCAGGGATATCTTTTCAGCCCTCCCCTTCCTGCCTGGGAACTGGAACCGATCCTGTCGGCGTATAAATCCTGATTACGGAATTCCTATAAAAAAACAAAGGGCAGGTATTCAGCCTGCCCTGATGTACCAGAAGAATAATGATAGGATAGGAATTATTCCCCATCCGGCTTTTTCATCAACAGCAATGCAATAGAAAACAGCAACACCGAATTGGCAAAATTCAGAAAACTTTGCGGTTTGATGGGGTATTGAACGCTCATCCCCATCGACGAAAAATCAATTCCCGCCACTTTCACAACAATCCCCACCCCAATGGCGAGAGCGGCTAAAAACACCAATATTTTGGCAATCGTCTTCATCGGAGAGACCTCCTTTTCAGATGGCAAAACAAACCAGGGCTATCGTATAAAAAAAGAAGGGAAATGTAAAGCAAGCAGCCAATCCCAACCGGCTTTAATAAACGACCAAGGATTCTATAATCCACAACGAATAAATTCACCTTCACCCTCATTGGACTCAGGAGACTCGACGTTGTGATTTACCACAACTTTATTTCTATTCAATATACCATTCCTACCGTCCTGCTGCTTACCGCTATTTCATCAAACGGATTTTCTTTGGAAATTGATCAGGAAAGCAGAATTCCTCAATCGCAAATTCAGCAGCGAATCGATCGCTACGTCCAGGAAAGCGGCGTTCCCGGAATCATTATCGGGGTAGATGCCCAGGGAGAACGTTGGTTCGGCGCTTCCGGTATTGCCAATCGGGAAACGAACGAACCATTCCACCCAGACACCCAATTTCGTCTTGCCAGTATTACCAAAACTATCACAGCCGCTCTGATCGTCAAACTGGCCGAATTGGGGAAACTATCCTTCGACGACACTCTGGAGAAATGGTTGCCCGGCCTAATAAACCAGGGTGAGAAAATTACAATTGCCATGCTCCTGAACCACACCAGCGGCCTGCACGACCACGAAAATATTGATGAATTCAATGAGATCATGATCGATGAATCGACTCGCTCGTGGACGAATGAAGAGATACTGGCGCTGATTAACCAATACCCCCTCGATTTCGAACCGGGCTCCAAGCAATCCTATTGCAACTCCGGTTACTACCTGCTTGGCATGATCGCGGAAACGGCTGCCCAGGATACCGTCGACCGCCTTACCCGGCATTATCTTTTTAATCCCGCCGGGATTCAACGAACGAACCTGACGAGAGAAGGCGCTCTATCGACTCCTTACGCCCCCGGTTATTGCCGCTTCGACGATCGAGAAGGGCTCGTCAATATCGGCGATTGGAATCTTTCCTGGGATTGGACGGCTGGAAGCGGCGTCTCTACCGCCTCCGATCTTCTCTCCTGGATTCGCTCCCTCTTCTCCGGCCAGATCGTCAGTCCCGCTTCCCTACAAAAAATGATTACACCGGACCGCGGCCACAATTTCGGTTTTGGTGTTGGAACGGTTGCCGCATCATCCAGTAGGTACAAAGAAGCGTATCATACTCATGGCGGCTATAATCCGGGAACTCACACCGTCTGGATCTATTTTCCAGAATCGGACACGATCGTCACAATGGGAATCAATTATTCCGAATACCGGGAATCTTGGGTTTCGGCTTTCACGGACGCTACCAACCAAATGCTTCTCGATATTTATGCCATGCTCGTTGTTTCACCACCGCCGTCAGACGTGTCGGCACCTTGGGAAATTTATCGGTAAATAGATCGGAGTCTCAAAGAAAGGTAGGCATCGTATTTCTGCCCATCCAAACCACCCCACGCGGTTGCGAACGATGGGAAGCACCCGGATCGAATCTACTTTTCGAATCTCTTATCCCACCGCCGTTCCCGCTTTCACCTCCACCAACCGTTCTTCGAACGCCGCCAGATCGTGCTCGTTGATGTTAAAATACCTCGCATCGGGATGATGGAAAACAAGCGCCGACACCGACGCTTCCGGCTCCATCATAAAACCGTCCGTCAAAACCACGCCAATGGATTCTTCCACCCGCAACAACCGAAACAACGGAACCTGATCCTCCAACCTGGGGCAGGCCGGATAGTCCGCGCTCACGCGCACGCCCCGGTATTTAGCGTGAAGTTTCTCCTTGAGTGTCATCTCCGGTGGATCGGCGATACCCCACATGCGGCGGATTTTCTCGTGCAGCAACTCGGCGAAGGCTTCCGCACATTCAATGGCCAGCGATTGCAGGGTATGCGATTTCAGATATTCCCCATCGCGCTTGTAGCGTTCCGAACGTTCCGTCATTTCCCGTCCCCCGCAGCTGACTACGAACGCCGCCAGGTTATCTGCCCGATCGGCGGACACGAAATCGGCCAGGCACAACCGGTCTCCGCTCGACTGCCTGGGAAACACGAATCGCTCGATCTCCCGCTGCCGCGCCGGATCGAGAATCGCGATGGCGTCTCCCTCCCGCCGCGCCGGGAAAAACTGAAAGACCGCCCGCGGCCGGATAATACGCTCCGCCGCGATTTCATCCTGCAGTCGAAGGATTCCATCCATGAGCGCCATCGCCTTTTCATCCTTCGCCGCCAGCAGATGCTCGGCATTCCCCTTGAGTCCCAGATGCTTACCCAAGAGAGTTTGCAGGTTCAGGTAGGGATAGATTTCATCCAGCGGATAATCGGTCAGAACGTGATGCTTATAATCGACCGGCGGTGGAATCTCGTTATCCGTTCGGATCACGCTCTTTCGTTCGCGCGGCGCACACGAGGTCTCGCGTTCCTCTTTCTCGTGCGCGAGAACGCTCATGGTTTCCGTCTGCTCCTCGATCTCCCGGATCAGACTCTCGCGCTCTTCGATGTCGCTCAACCGGTTCGCCAGTTCCAGACCGTTCATGGCATCTTTGGCATAGACCACGGGTCCCTCGTATTCGGGAGCGATTTTCAGCCGGGTGAACCGGTTCGAAAGCGCCGCACCGCCGACCAGCATCGGAATTTGAATGCCCGACTGGCGCAGGTCGTGTGCGGTAACCGCCATCTGCTGCGCTGATTTTACCAGGAGACCGCTCAGCCCGATCAGATCCGGCTTGTGTTCCTGACAGGCGCGGATCAGTTCGTCCGGTGGAACTTTGATACCCAGATTGACGATTTTATATCCGTTATTACTAAAAATTATCTCCACCAGATTTTTGCCGATATCGTGCACGTCGCCTTTGACAGTCGCTAGTACCATGCTTCCCTTCAAACTGTTCTCGCTGCTTTCCATCATAGGTTCCAGATGCGCGACCGCCGCTTTCATCACTTCGGCGCTCTGCAACACCTCCGCTACGATCAACTCGTTATTTCCAAACAAGCGCCCCACCTCGTCCATGCCGTTCATCAACGGCCCGTTAACGATTTCCAGGGGAGTGTATTTTTGTAGCGCTTCGTTGATATCCTCGATTAATCCATCCTTACTGCCTTCCACGATATAGGACGACAGCCGTTCTTCCACCGTTCGGTTTTCGCGGGGCGGCGCGGCTTTCTCAGCGGTTTTATCCTTATAAAACGCGGCAAAGCAGGCAACGGCGTCCCCATGCCGGTTGAAGAGCAAATCTTCCGCCAGCCGGCGTTCCTCTTCGGGGATCGAGGCGTAGCGCTCCAGTTTTTCCGCATTGACGATGGCCAGATCCAGGCCCGCTTTGGTGCAGTGATAGAGAAAGACAGCGTTCAACACCTCGCGTCCGGCGGGAGGCAACCCAAACGACACGTTACTGATTCCCAGGATTGTACGAGACAGGGGAAGAGTTTCCTTGATCGCACGCACGCCCTCGATGGTCTGCATCGCCGAACCGACATAATTCTCGTCCCCGGTAGCGCAGGGAAACACCAGGGGATCGAAGATAATGTTCTGC
>CAZFOX010000051.1:0-13214 GCA_964520565.1 uncultured bacterium
TGCACCACGGTGAAGAGATCGCCCTCGTCTTCCACCATCGTGCGCCGTCCCGCCAGCGCCGCGCCGCCGCCGTTCTTCGCCCAGATCCACTGCGTTCCCGCCGGATCGATCACCCAGATGCGGTGATGGAGCTTCGATCCGGGAACCGGGTCGAATAGAAAACCGTAATAATCCTTCAGCGAAGCCGCCTGCAATGGCTCCGGAGAATCCTTCATCCAGGGATAGTCTTCCGGCGTGGGAGAATACGCCGCCCATTCGCCGTTGATGAGCTGGCGGAGACCGGTGGGTGAATGATAGATCCAGTCGTGTACTCGCCCCCCTCTTGCGCGAAACAGGTCGGCGGTAAACGGCGACGAGAGAAACAGCGTCCGTTCGTATGTCGGAACGGGGGTGGAGACGGTTCCGGCAGGATAAGCGGGGCGTTCTGTGAATTCGCCCTGCGCCACCGCGCGGACATAAGCCGCTCCGTCTTCAAACGCCTTGCAGGAATAGAGAAACGCATTTCGCGCTTCTTCTTCATGGGAAGGCGCTTCCGGATGGAGGGCGCGGTCGATGATTAGCGTATTGAAATCGTCGGTTCGGATGCCGCCCGGTCCCTCCACCGTCTCGCGCCGCGAAGCGTTCCATTCAATTGCCAATAGAGCGGAGGAACGATTGAGCCCGGAAAGTCCGGTATCCAAAAACAGCGACAGGGGTAAATCCGCTGTTGCATCGTGCAGGATCGCCGCGCCGGTCTGCGGCAAAGCGCGAACGATAGCCGCCGGGGTTTTTCCCTTGGCATCGGGAACGTCGGCGATCAGCAGCGATTCGGCCCGGCGCGGATGATTTTTATACAAGGCGTTCAGGATTTCGATCGTGTGGGGATCGCCGAACAAATCTACACCCCGTTCTAAAAAACGGATTAAGTCTTCCACCCGAGGACGTTGCCGAACGATTGAAGGAAAATAACCGGTCGGATAAATCAGATCGTGCACCAACTCCATCATCGCTTTCGCCGCCGGTTCGAGGCGGCGAAAGGTCTCCGGCGCGCCGCTTCGCAATGCGGCACAAGCCATGAAAAACGCCTCTCCTTCTTCCACCTGTTTTGGCAGCGAATAATCGCGCACGATTCCTTCCGGCAGGATTTCCGCGATCGCCAGTTGGTCCAGGCCGGGATTTCCTTCTTCGCCTTCCAGAGCGGCCAATGCGGCAGCCGTGGCTCCGGTCAGCAGTCCGGCGTACAGGCGCAGCGAAGCGGTTCGCAGCGGCGTTTCGGAGACGGCGGTCTCCTCTCCCAGAATCGAACTCGCATAGACGCCTAATGCGTCTTTAAGGCTATCCTGTACCGGGGATACAATTTTCTCCCATTCCGGCAGGGCAACGAGGCAGTCGTAGGATTGCAGCGCCAGCATCAATCCCCCCACAGCGTTGGGATCGTCCTTCGCCGGAACGGTCTTTAGTGTCTCGGCGAGAATCGTTGCCGCGTTTTGCGCGCGCTGGATTTCGCCGAAGAGAGCCGCTTTCAAACAAGACGACCAGACTATCTCCGCCGCATTGGGAGGCGAACTGGCCTGGGTGTCGATCACCGCTTCCGTCCAACCCACCCGCCGCGCCTGGTCGCGCGCTTGCAACACTCGCTCGGTGGAAAATAGCAGCGGAGGGCGGCAGGTTTTTACCCATGAGGTCGCGGGGCGAATGGTTGCCATTGCCGGCGTGGTGGAATCGAGAGTATCCGTGGCAGACAGCGCCGGCGGGGCGGTTTCCAATTCTTTCCCATTGACGGCTTCGCTCCATACGGGATTACTAGAGAGTGTGATTAGCGCGAGCAGGAACAATCCGCTTCGGATAGCGTGAATACGTTTCATGGTTTCATTCGTCTTTCTTTAGTTCTATTAACGGATTTGCATCAATCCGTCGATCCAAATCCTATGTCGAATACCTTATGATAGAGTATTTGGAAATTTGCCCTCACCCTTTCCCTCTCCCACTGGAGAGGGAATCTCTGCGCACGGGCAGAGCATATGCCTGCCTGTTCATTATATCCAACGAACCGAAATTGTAGTTCGTTACCGCGTCCGGCGAGATAGGCAGGAACGATCTTCCTTCGTTCTTGTCTTATAGGTTATAGCACAGAGATCAATTTCCGCCCATTTTCTTTCCCACAACCGGGGAAAGGCGCCGCAAGTCATCCATGAGGGAGGTAAACGATTCGCAGGAAATGGATTGTTCGCCGTCCACGCGGGAATGCATGGGATCGGGATGCACTTCGATCATCAATCCATCCGCACCGGCCGCGATGGCCGCCCGGCTCATGGGGGCAACCAGATAATCATGGCCGGTGCTGTGGCTCGGATCGACGATCACGGGCAGGTGAGATTTTTGCTGCAAGAGGGGAACCGATGTCAGCGCGAGGGTGAAACGGGTTTCGGACTCGAAGGTGCGAACGCCCCGTTCGCAGAGCATCACCTGCGCGCTGCCTTTTAAGAGAACGTATTCCGCCGCCAGTAAAAGTTCTTCTAACGTGGCGCAGAGTCCTCGCTTGAGCAGTACCGGTTTGGATTGACGTCCCACCGCTTCAAGCAGGGGGTAATTGTGCATATTGCGCGAGCCGACTTGCAGCACGTCGGCGTACCGGGCGACCAGATCGATCTGCTGTATGGTCATTACTTCTGTCACTACCGCCAGCCCGGTTTCCTGGCGCGCCGCCGCCAGAATTCGAAGCCCCTCTTCTTTCAGTCCCTGGAACGAATAGGGGCTGGTGCGGGGTTTAAAGGCCCCGCCGCGTAACGCAGTGGCTCCAGCGGCGCGTACCGCCCTGGCAGTTCGGATCGCCTGATCTTCGCTTTCCACCGCGCAGGGACCGGCGATGACGCCGATATGTCCCCCGCCCGCGCGAAAGCAAATCCCCCCTTCCGGCTCAATTTCGATGACCGTGTCCTGGGGATGCATCGACCTTCCGGCCAGTTTGTACGGCTCGGGAACCGGAACGACCTTTTCCACACCGGGGCATGACTGCAGGGCGACTGGCGAAACTGTATGTTCTTGTCCCGGTTCGCGTCCCACGATGCCCACAAAGACCGAACCATTCGCCTGGCCGACGATCGGGCGCGCTCCATCCCGTTCGATCCGGGCGAGTAAAGCATTCAGTTCCTCCCGGCTGGAATTCCGCTTCATGACCACAATCATCGATCGTTCTCCACGCGCCTGCTCAAAGCGCCTATAACAAAAAAAACCGCTGAGGGAAATCCCTAGCGGTATGTATTTTCTACTTCGTTTTATGCAATCGGTTCGCTTTGTCCGGGCATCGAGTTTCTACCCGAAGCGAATACGATTCGATTGTTAATTCCGATGGATATGAACTGTATATCGCAGAGCAATCCTCGAAAAATAGAGTATGGCAAACGCACCCAGCGCCTGTCATGGTTTTTCCTCCCCAGTTGAAAACACACCAAAAAAACATCCAATGTGCCAATTCTACGCGATTCCGGTTTCGTTTCCAATATCTGCAGAATGAGTATCTCCTTATCGATCAAGCCTCTCGGGATACTAAACAAATGTTCACTCATTGGTACGATATTTGCAATATCGTATTTGGCAATACTATTTTTCCCAAGAAAGGGGAACTCCGATGAATCATTCGGAATCGATGGCTTTTGAAATCAGGATCATGGGGACGTTGGATCGATGCATGTTGAAAATGGCGGATGCGTTGGACAATTCATTCCAGCCGGACGATGAGAACGCCGTGAAATTGCTGAATGCCTTCCGCTCGCTGATGTCCATCCGCCGGATTTGGGCGAAAGAATACGGGCTGGTGCTTGTTCCCGATGCCCTATCGTTGCCAGCAGGGAAGAATAACGCCGTCTCGAAACCGCAGAATGGCGGAAAAACGGATTCGAGTCATTTCACACTGGATCCCATGCTGAAAAAAGTCATGGATACGGTTGCTAAAAATAGATTGCCCGAAGTACCGCAACCGAAAAAAGAGGAAAAACCGGTTATAAACGGCCTCCTCGCCCGGTAAATTCCGGCGCGGAGATCGCACAGCCGCCGTTTTTAAGGATTCCGGCGTTTCGCCGGTCTTGGATATGTTGCCGGGATATTCCCGAGAAAGAGAGGTGTTTTTAAAATGAGGGAAAATTCACTTTTTCACTCGATCGACCAGGAACGCCAGCATGAATACAATGTAGACCGCGAGCGCGGAAAGCGCGACAGGCTTGGCGGCCTGAGAAGAAATCGCCATTCCCGCTACGCAGGCCAACGCCAGGAGCGCCCAGACCAGGGAATGAAACCAGCGTAATATCCCATGCAGCCAAAACGGTCGCGCCGGTGCGCCTTCTCTGGGTTTCGGCCAGACGACATAGTACGCCACGGCCACCGCCAGGCATACGACAAACCAGACGATCAGAGGAATTCCCCAAAAAGATACATCCATGGCGCCATCTCCTGAGCGATTCTTGGGATTCGTTGGATATTATCATTTTCGGCTTTCCAATGAATCCCTTTTTTAGGGCTTGCCAAAGATATTTGAAATTCAGGTATTTGCAAATTCTTTCAAGGCTCCCAAAGTAATCTGAGAGATAACCTCGCAGAATCGTCTTGAAAGAATCTATTAAAACGCGGATAAAAACGGAACGAAGAAAATCACTCATAGATAACAGAACGTACGCCGGGGGGGAGTTGCGGCTCAAAGGCTTTCAGGTTTTTTCGCAACCGCTCCGCCTGCTGGGGATCGGGGGCGAAGAAAGTTACGGTGGTATCGGCCACGGATACCTTTTCTTCAACCGTCCATTCGCCCGCCTTGATCCAAACCGGGGGGAGAGCTTTGCGCAGCCAGTTCTCGTAGACCGCCGCGATCGCAACCCGGTGTTGCGTACACCATGAATGCAGAAAGCGGTCGCTCCAGAATCCCTGCAGTTTGGCGCGCACCGGTTCCGTGCTGCCCAGTCCCATCACATCCAGGCAGACGATATCCGCCAGAAAGTTGATCGCCCCGATGTCGTTGGCCGCCACGGCTTCGCCCGGGTAATACTGGCGGAGAAACAGTCCCATCTGATATTGCTGCGAGTAGATATTTCTCGCGGCGGGAACCAGTTTGGCGATGGATTGGTAATGATCGTAATACGGGAAGGGCAGCAGCAGAACGATTCCCGCCAGCCCCGCGGCCATTGTCCAGCGTTCTCCCCATTCCCGTACGCCGCGCAGGCGATCCCATAACGCCCTCGCGCTATCCCGCGCGAACGGGGCCAGTGCGGCCGCACCGAGAGCCAGCAGGTATCCTTCGTACCGGTAGAACCAGCCGATGGAGGCCAGCGAACAATGCAGGATCGTGGCGGCGGTGAAGACGGCGATCCAGATACTGTGGCGGGAAAGAACGGTTTCACGCCGCCAAGCCGCGAACAAAGCCGTCGTCCCGAGCACAAAGGTAACCGCCATGTGCGGCGCGCCGAACAATTGGCCGTACAGGCGCTCGATGAGGGTCTGAAGGCGCTCCCACCCATGTTGCGACAAAGCGCTTTTGAGCATGACCGAGGTGGGGAAAAAGAACCAGCCGTTATGGAGGTTGATCCATCCCAGCACCAGCAGGGGAATCGAGCATCCCCCCAGCAAAGCCAGGGCGATCATCCATCGCCGCCTGACCAAGGCGAACCAAGCCAGCGGGACCGCCACGAAAACCGTTTCAAAACGAACCAGGATCGATAGAAAAGTCAGGAGAATCACCACTCCCGCCGAATGGGAGGGTTTTTCCTCATCGACACTATCGGCGGTTCGTTTGACTAATAATAGTATGAGCAGGATATGCAGCGTGTGTTCCATGCCCAGCGTTACCAGCGTCGGCAGGGGGAGTATGAATACCAGCAGGATTCCCGCTATCGCCGCCGCCCGGGCCGATTGCAGCCCTTCGGCCAGCAGCCGGGTCAGGTAAAAAGCCACCGCCGTTCCAAACAGAACATTCCATAAGAGGGGAATGCATTCATGGCTTCCAACGATGCGAAACGTCGCTCCTAAAAGCAACGTCCAGAATGGCGACGAGGAAGTGGCGGAGAAACCCGCCAGCGAAACGCCGAAAACGCCGTACTCGGCGAAATGCCGCGCCATCGCCATATGGATATAAGGATCGTCGATGGGATAAACGACGCGCCCCGTTTGCCGAATGACGAGCATTTCAATCGCGGCGACCGCCGCCAGAAGAACGAGGGCGGGGGTGGCGAGGAGGATGTTTTGGTTAAGGGAACGATGTGCCATCATGGAGTACGTTCTATCGCCGTTTCATCGGCAAACCAGGATTGAAGGGTGGATTTCAACTTCAAAAAAGCCGGATCGGAGCAACGGTCGAGACTGGCAGTGGAGGCGATTTGTTGATAGATGTTTGAAGATCGATGCTTGTGTGTTTCGAGTAGTACTGCTTGAACGGCTTCTTTGGGATTGTTTGGCATGCGTTCCTTTGTAAAAGTGAATCCTCGACTGGACAACCAATCCTGGATGGGTGTCGTTTTATTCCATCCCAAAGCAATCCCAACGTGAGGTGAATCGCTCCAGACCCAATTTTCCAGTTCGGGATCGATCACGATGGCGGCGGCTCGATCTTCCCATCCGGTGTTCTGGATTTGCTCCTCGGCGATCCGTTCCAATTCGATCCGGCTCAGTGTTTCTTTCCCGCATCCTTCCCTGTCGAAGATCAATAATGCATGATGGTATAAATTCTGTTTCAATCGAAGAAATTTATATCCTTCGTTCAGCAAACCGGGATCGTTGTTCAAATAATCGTTGGGAATATCGTAAGAGAGAGGCCGAATCCGGAGGGATTTCGGTCTGGATAATATACCTTTCAGGGCAAAACGCATATTCGTATCAGCTACCAGTGCAATCAGATCTTTCATCGTCCCCCCACTCGCTGTCGAAGATACCCGATGCGAAAAGAACTCCTAAACTGGTTTCCTTATGCTTTTTCCATTCTTGCAGAACCGGGTGGTTGTCGCCGGTTATGATTGCCGTACCCCTTTCAGGGTGATTGGAAAAACAGAGGATGTCTTCCGGTTTCACCAGACTCAATATCAGCGGCGAGTGCGTAGTAATCAACACCTGCCCGTTGTAGAACGATTTCAGGGAATCCATCACGGTTTCGATGGCCTGGGGGTGGATTCCATTCTCTGGCTCCTCGAACATATAGATACCCTTGGCGTCGGGTAAGTAAGCGGGGAGGGTCAGTGCGAGCAGGCGCAGGGTTCCGTCAGAGACCGCCCAGGAGGGGAGTTCGGGAGCATTTGTAAACTTGAACATCAAAAAGCAGAAACCGTCTTCCGGTCTTCGAAACGCGCGAATATCTTCTATATGGGGCAACGCCGTACGAATGTGATTCAGCCATTCCTTAAATCGTTCGGGATGATTCTTTTTCAGATCGTCGATGACCCACGGCAGATTAGAACCATCGTGTTTTAAGAATGCTCCAGTTCCAGGCGTGCATCCCTTACGCATAACAAAATGATCGAAATAGAAGAACTGGATTTTGTATTTTAGGATTCTTATGAACCAAAGAAAATTCGGTTCGTAATTATCGTCTGAGAGTATTGAAAAACCTGACCTTTTCCAAGAATTTGGAAAGTCAATACTGCTGACATGTGTGCCTTGTTCTATTTCATAGGAATATTCATTGTTATATGAATTAATCACTCTTTTCAAAAAAGGTATTTCGATTGATGAATTGTCGGAAATAAGAGTGTAGGGTTCCATTATTGGATATGGAGGGCGAGGTATATTAGGGCAATGAAAGCATCTTTCTTCCGTAATGGAAAACTCATTTTTTTCATGGAGATATTGAATGGCTAATTCGTACCGCAATAAGCTTTTCCCCTCGTGTACGTTGAAATACCGATGAGGAATATGCGCCTCCACCGCAATCTCAAATCCCTGCTCTTTTTCTCCCCGTCCCCAAACCAGATCGAAGAAATTATCCGTCCGTTTCTTGACCGCATATTCCAAATCTTCGGAGATAAAATCGTGCAGGAATGAGATCACGTCGAGGAAGGCGCTTTTGCCGCTGGCGTTGGGGCCGACGAGGACGTGGAATCCCTTCAGGGGGACATCAGCGTAGCGCAGGGATTTATAGTTTCGCACCTGAATGCGGGTAATCATATACTTTCCGTTTTCCTTCCATAGTTCCCATTATATTACCACAATTTTGATGGGCGTTTAGGACAAATCGTTGCCCGGTAGGATGGCAAAAGTTTTGGCGGTAGGAAAGGGGTTGAGCGAGGATGCGGCAGGCTGAAATGGAAACGGGCCGCCGGGGATCGGTTCTCCGGCAGCCCGTGATAATCGGTCGAGGGTTGTCTTATTTCTTGGCCAGCGTCCGCGAGGACGGCAGCACGTGCGAGGAAGGCCAGGCCTGGGAGGAAGGCCATTGATGCGAAGACGGCCCCTGCTCGGTCGTCCAGTTCCAGGGAATGCGTAGGCGGTGGCGCAGAACGTGGGGGATCATCGAGGGCGATCCACCCCCGGCGGCCAGTTCCAAACCTGCGGAATGATAGAGGATTTCCTGGAATTCATCGCTGACCACGGCCCAGTGTTCGTCCGTGACGTTGCTTGGTTCCATAGGCGGCAGGGTCAGGCGATTGGAACGGGCGATGGTGCGGAATACTCCCTGCTGGTTTTTCAATCCCAACTCGAAATGATAGGAACCGTTGGGAGCGAGATTGAGATACCAGCAGTTGGCATCCAATAAGACCGGAATTTCCTTGACCAGCTCGCCGCGGTCGTTGAGAACCCTGATGAGGGATTCGGCCATATCGAAGTACCATTCGCCTTCCTCGGCGCAGATGGCGTCGCGGGTTTCGCGGGATATCTCCCAGTAGAGGTACGCCCAGAAGGGATCGCGCGGCAGGGCGCGCAGAACGGTTACGCCGTATTCCGAGGGCAAATCCGGCCCTTCCTCGCCCACCCAGACGCTTTCCGGCTCGCGAAGTTCCACTTTGGGAACCGGCGGGGTCGTGGTCGAGGTGGCGGCGGGCTTCAGGACCTGGGTTTCCTTGACAGGCTTGATTTGTCCCACCGGCAATGGAGTGGGTTCGGATTTTGGGGAGAGCGTCCGTTCGGATACGGAGACGGCAGAGGGAATCGATTTTAATGCGGTTCCGCTTTTTCCCGTCTTGCTTTTCTTGATATTTTCCATAATTTCGCCGGTCTTATCCTCTTTTTCGCTTAATGCTGCAACCAACTCCGATTTGGTCATCAGGCTTCGCCGGGGGATGCCGAGTATCTGTGCGCACCGGTAGAGAGCGTTTTTCGTCAGTTGCATGAGCTCTTCCATCAAGGCGGCGGCGGATTCTGTTTTTTTCCGCTTTGCATTCATGATTATTCTCTCTTCCCCTAAACGTTGTATGACCTGAAAACGTACCGAATCCGTGATTGGTTATGGGTTACTTTTGCTTCTGAATCCTAAATTGTAGCGCAAGAATTGTGCCATAGAACGGGAATGATAACAATCTGTCTTGTTGGATTTTTATCTGGAATCGTTCGCATCTTTCCCAATTTATCTAAATCCCGGCCTATTGTGCACCATACACCAACAAATTGAATCAAATAAATAGTTTACTTGATAATTTCCCTTAAAGGATGGGGAAAACAAAGATGAACCTGGGAAAAAAAACAAGTGTAATCTTGATAGGGTATAGAAGAAATCCGTAATGCGGCTTTGTTCATTATCGGCACATTTCCGACTAGTATGCTGTACCAAAATGGAACAGATTATTTGGGTGATGTAATAATTAAAAGGAAATTAACAGGGATTTAATCGCTTCTTGTCATCCAGAAACATATCGGATATAGTGATTCAACGCATAACTTGTCTGATGATTAATTCGTTGATTTCTTAAAAGAATTTCGGCTGTTGAGGGAGGTTCCCCGGTACGAGGGAAACCAGCGAGCTCTTTCGCGATGAATTGGTACCATTTTCTCTTTCTGTTCGCGCAAGGTTTTCTATTATCGGTCCTGCTGACGCCTCTGATGCGCTGGATCGCGCCCAAACTGGAATTTTTAGATCATCCCGGAACGCGAAAAGTACACAATCAACCCAAACCGCTATTAGGAGGAGCGGCGATCTTCTTTTCTTTTTTGATCGTTGTATCGGGCGATTTGTGGATTTTAAGCAAATTGTATCAGTTCGAATTGCCATCCACGAATTGGTTGTTCCAGCAGGTCAACCTGCTGGCCTGGTACGCCAAGGGTGTCAACTTGTCGCTCCGTCCGTTGGTTGGGTTCCTGCTGGGGGGAACTCTCTTGTTTCTCACCGGTTTGATCGACGACCGGTTCGGCATGTCGCCGCTGGTGAAACTGGCAAGCCAGGTGATCGCCGCCGTAATCCTCTATTGGGCGGAGATCAAGATCGGTCTGTTCATCGATCATCCCCCGATTAATTTCCTGCTGACGCTGTTCTGGATTGTTCTGATCACCAATTCGTTCAACCTTCTGGACAATATGGACGGGCTTTCCGGCGGAGTGGCCGCGATCTGCCTGATGCTCTTGGGGATTGCCACCCAGTTGGTAGAGCAGCAGGTGTTTATCAGTTCGGTTTCCTTTGTTTTAGCGGGATGCATCGCCGGATTTCTGCGTTACAATCTGAATCCTTCCTCGATTTTCATGGGTGACGCGGGCTCGTTATTCGTGGGATATTCGGTGGCGGCTCTCACGATCCAGGCCACCTTTTACCCGTCGGGTGCGTCGAATGCGACGGCCTGGGCGGTCGTGATGCCCTTTGTGATTCTAGCGGTTCCGATATTCGATACGCTGTCGGTTATTTGGATCCGTGTGCGGAACGGCAAGCCGATCTATGTGGGAGACAAAAACCATTTTTCCCACCGGCTGGTGGCGTTGGGGATGAGCCATCGCCGGGCGGTGTTTTTCATCCACATGATTACGCTTTGCGAAGGCAGCGCGGCGTTGATTTTGGCTGTAATCTCCGAATCGTTCGGGGCGTATGTGGTGTTGAGCCAGACGATTCTTTTCTTTGCGATCATTGCCATGCTGGAAAACATCCGCAATCATTTCAACAACCATCATTCGGATTCGTAGCCGCCGGGAGGGAACTTCGCCACGGGACTCGTATGATTCGCATGATGAAAACGACCAGCAGGCCGGTAAAACCGGCTTTGGTTAAAATATAAGGAATCGGATTGAGGTATTGCCAGTCCAGCCAGAACAGGTATTCGAAACCCGACATGACCGCGACGATTCCAGCCAGTGCGAGGGTATAGAACAGATCCCGTTCTTTCTTGGGCCATTGCCCGTCCGTTCTCGCTTTTTGGAGCAGGGCGGCGGCGATCAGCAGGAAAAATAGCGCGAGCAGGGAGTATGCGATCAAACCCAGATGACAGCGGAGGGCGTCCGTTCCCAGGGGATTGACGGCAAGGATGCGGAGGGTTTCCCAATACAATCCCCAGCAGAAAGCGTCCGCCGCGCCGGCCAGGACGGCACCCCACAGGTAGGGATTCTTTCCGGTTCTCCCACGGAGAAAGAGAAGGGATGAATTCGTATTTCCGGATTGGATCATAACGATGGTTTGAATTCTCCGTTCCCAAATCGCGTTTCGCGAGGGACAGTCATCGTGACTTTTTTCAAAACATGATAACATAAAAATACTCATCGAGTACCGGTCGAACGATCGCTGTCTCAATCGATATGAAAACCGATCGATTGAGGATCGTCCAATACGAGATGAAAGGAATCCCCATGCGAATCCTGGTCACCAACGTCGGCAGTACTTCGCTGAAATACCGGTTGTATGAATTTCCCGAAGAGCGCCTGCTTGCTTCCGGGCGGGTAGAACGGATCGGCGGGGGGAGTGGAATCGCGTCGTGGTCGCACGGAGACGATCAAGGCAGTGAGGAACGGACGTTTTCCACGCACCGGGAAGCGATTGAGACGATTTTGTCCCGTCTGCAGGGCGGCGTTCTCTCCGATCTCTCTCAGTTGGATTCGGTGGCGTTCAAGACCGTCATCGCCAAAGGATATGTGGGATGCGAGATTCTGGACGAAGCCGTATTGCAGGCGATGGACGATTATGTGTTTCTGGCTCCCGCCCATAATCCTCCTTACATCAAGGCGATCCGCCTGTTTCGGGAGTTGTTGCCGGAAACGCCGCTGGTGGGGCTTTTCGAACCGGCGTTTCATTTGACCGTGCCCGATTACGCGCGGGTGTATCCCATCCCCAAGGAATGGCGGGAGAAGCACCGGATCGAGCGGTACGGATTTCACGGCGCGTCGCACCGGTACGTTTCGGAACGGATTCCCCAGCTCGTGGGCAGACCGAAAGAGGAACTGAAGGTTATTTCCTGCCATCTGGGCGGGAGTTCGTCGATCTGCGCGATCTCGGGCGGGAAATCCATCGATACCTCCATGGGATTCACGCCGCAGACCGGTGTGTTTCACGCCACCCGCATCGGCGATTTTGATCCCTTCGCGGTTCTGTTTCTCATGCGGGAAGAGGGTTATTCGGTCGACGAGATGGTGAAGAGACTGACGGTGGACAGCGGATTTCGAGGGCTTTCCGGCGTATCCGAAGACGTGCGCGACATCGAAGAAGCGATGGACGCGGGCAATCCGGATGCCAAACTGGCCTTCCGGTCGTTTGGCTATCATGTCAAGAAAATCGTCGGTTCGTATATCGCCGTGCTGGGCGGCCTGGACGTTTTGGCGTTTGCGGGCGGCATCGGCGAACGGGGCAACCGGGTGCGCTGGGAAATCTGCAGCGGTTTGCAGCACTTGGGGATTTCCATCGATCCGGCTAAAAATAACGGCTGTTCGGCAAGCGAAGCCGATCTGTCTGCCCGGGACGCGACCGTTGCTACATGGGTCGTGCCTACCAACGAAGAGTTAATCGTCGCCCGCGCGGCGTATGAAAAATTACGGGATCGATAAGGCGGCCGGGTCCGCCGGATGCGAATTATGCTTTTAGAATGAATCTGGACAGGAAGGATATGGTATCGTGCAGAACAATGGACGGGCGCTCAAAATCTTTTCGGGTCTCTCCAATCCCGGTTTGGCGAAGGAGATTTGCGGATTTCTCGATATCCCGATGGGCAAAGTGGAAATCATCGAGTTCAAGAACGAGAACCTGTTTGTCAAAATTGGGGAGAACGTGCGCGAATGCGACGTGTTCGTGATTCAAACATCGGCCTCGCCGGTCAATACCCGGATCGTCGAAATGCTTCTGATGATCGACGCGCTCAAACACGCCTCCG
>CAZFOX010000052.1:0-5515 GCA_964520565.1 uncultured bacterium
CCACAAAGTCTTGTAGATAAAATTTACGTTGATGACTTTTTGCCGTTTCGTCTTTTACAGGTTGGTTTTTCGATGGGGAAATTCTACGCAAGATTCTCTACATCTCTATATTCCTAAAACCCAATGCTATCCTCTTTAGTAACATACCTTTGTCCCACATAGGGCTTTCTACAAAGTAGAACGGAAAAATAAGGAATTCATCATGACTATCCGTTTTCGTTTGACCGTCTGGATCATCGCCGTGATCCTGGTAGCCAATTCCCTTTTGGCGCTGGTAACCGCGGTGTGGGTGGGGAACGTGCTGATCGACGAAGTCCAGACGCGGGTGAGGCTGGATTTGAATTCGGCGCGCCGGGTTTATAACGATTATCTGGATTCCAGCGAACGGACGCTGCGTTCGTTTTACGTGCAGCAGGCATTTGAATCTACTTCGCTGGATGAAATCAAGCGCAATATGGCGGATGTTTTTGAAAATATGGAAATGCCGCTGGACGTCTTTACGTATGTCGGCACCGATGGAGTGGTTATTTTTCGCGCCCACAATCCGGACGTGGCGGGAGACATTCTGGCCGACAATCCCATCGTCGCCGAAGCGTTGCGGAGAGGAGAATCGATCAGTGGAACGATCGTCGTTCCGCAACGGGAACTGGAGAGGGAGAATAAGGAACTCGCGCATCGGGCGCTTATCGAGATACTCGACACTCCCGCCGCGCGCCCTTTGCAAAAAGTCGTGGAATTAGACGGAATGATGATCGCGGCGGCGGCTCCGGTACGTGGACGAAAAGCGGATGGCGAGATAAAAGGAGTCGTTTATGGAGCGATCCTATTGAACCGGCGCACCGATATTGTGGACGACATCCGGGACGAGGTGTTTCAGAGTCAGCGGCACGATGGAAAAGACTATGGAATGGCCACCATCTTTCAAGGCGACCTGCGCATCTCGACTAACGTTCCCACTCGAGACGGGCAGCGAGCGATTGGAACGCGGTTGAGCGCGGAAGTGTACGAACAGGTTTTGGTCAAAGGCGCGATATGGGCAAAACGGGCTTTTGTAGTGAACGACTGGTATATTACGGCTTACGAACCGATTCACGATCCCACGGGGAAAATCGTCGGGGCGCTTTATGTTGGATTGTTGGAAAAACCTTTTCTGCAAACGCGCAACGTGATCGTGATTTTTTTTCTGGTCACCGTGGCGGTTACCACGGTGGTGAGCCTGTTTTTCCTCGGTCTGGCTATTACACAAATATTGAAACCCATCAGTCCGATCATCCGCATGGCGCATCAGGTCATCGAAGGCGACCTGTCGGCGCGGATTCACGAAAAACCGGCGGGCGAGATGGGCGAGTTGTGCCAGGTCATCAATCAGATGGCGGATGCAGTATTGCAGCGGGAGGAACAGTTGAAACTAAGTACCCGGCAACAGATCGGGCAGAGCGAGAAACTGGCTTCCATCGGCCGCCTGGCGGCGGGCATCGCGCACGAAATCAACAATCCGCTGACCGGCGTGCTGACCTTCGCTCATTTGTTGAGACAAAACGATAATTTCAGCGATCAAGACCGGCAGGATCTGGATGTGATCATTCAGGAAACAACGCGCGTACGGGAGATCGTGCGCGGATTGTTGGATTTCGCGCGCGAATCGCCCTCCTCGCGGGAACCGCTCAACCTAAACGAAGTCATCGCGCAGACGCTCAAACTGGTACGCAGCCAAAAGGAATTTCGGGAAGTGGTTATCCGGGAAGAATTGGATAGCAACCTCCCACCGGTGAAAGCCGATAAGAATCAATTGCAACAGGTATTGCTTAACCTCTGTCTCAATGCCTGCGAAGCGATGCACGAGGGGGGGAACCTGACTATTTCCACCGCCATCCTCGATGAAGGGCGCGTGGCGATCCGGGTGAGCGATACGGGACACGGCATTGCGGAAGACGATCTGGAAAAGATATTCGATCCATTCTTTACCACCAAACCGGTCGGCAAGGGAACCGGGCTGGGGCTCAGTGTCAGTTACGGCATCATTCAAAGTCACGGCGGGGATATCGAGGTGGAAAGCCAAGTCGGTATCGGGACGACGTTCACGCTGATTTTGCCGGTGTAAGGTGGTTCCGGTGGGGCTCGCTGCGCTTCGACCCACCCTACCCATCTTGGATCGAACCACGAAGTCTTGTGGATCGAATTTACGTTGATGACTTTTTTACCGTTTCGTCTTATTCGATTTCTCCCCAACCACACTATAATGAGAAAAATCCAAGCCAAAGATATTTGAAATTCCGGTATATGAAAATTCTTTCAAGGCTCTCAACGTAGTCTGAGAGATAAACTCGCAGAAACGCCTTGAAAGAATCTATGGAGGTCTTCTTTGAGCGAGCCAACCATTCAACCTGTTTCTTCCACCTCGGCGGCGAAACCGGCGCGCGTACTGGTGATCGACGACGAAGGCGTCGTTTGTCTCAGCTGCCAGCGCATTCTGAGTGGCGTCGGTTACAGTGTGGAATCGTACCAAGACCCCCGCAAAGGCCTGGAAGAGGCGCTGACCGACCGGTTCGACGTGATCCTACTGGATATCGTCATGCCGGAGATGGGCGGATTGGAAGTTCTCCGGCGGATCAAGGATTCTGCCGTCTCCTCGGAAGTGGTGATGATCTCGGGCTATTCGACCGTGGAGAGCGCCGTACAGGCCATGAAACTGGGCGCGGTGGATTACGTCAGCAAACCCTTCACGCCCGACGAACTGCGGGTGGTCATGCAGAAAGTTATGGAGCGTTCGGCGCTGATCCGCGAGAATCTGGCTCTGCGCAAGCAGCTGGAAGAGCGCCTCGGATTCGAGGGCATGATCGGCGGAAGCCGGGCGATGGAGCGGGTATTTTCGCTGATCCAGCGGGTGGCGCGTACCGACGGAACCGTACTGGTCACCGGGGAGAGCGGAACGGGGAAGGAGATGGTGGCGCGGGCGGTTCACCGTCTCAGCTCGCGCCAGGGCGAAGCGTTTATCGCCTGCGATTGCAGCACCCTGACCCCGACGCTGCTGGAGAGCGAACTCTTCGGGCATATGAAAGGATCGTTTTCCGGCGCGGTCGCCACCAAAAAAGGCCTGTTTGAGGTAGCGCACAAGGGGACGCTGTTTCTGGATGAATTGGCCAACATCAGCATGGAAATCCAGGGCAAACTGCTGCGGGTGCTGGAAACGCGGCGGGTGAAGAAGGTGGGCGACACCAGCGAGACGGAGGTGGATATCCGCCTGATCGGCGCAACCAACCGCGACTTGCAGGCCATGATCGCCGATGGAGAATTCCGCGAAGATCTTTATTACCGGATCAACGTGGTGCCGATTTTCCTGCCGCCGTTGCGCGAACGCAGCGGCGATATTCCCACGCTGGCCATGACTTTTTTGGAACAATTCCGTAAAAAAAATCCCATTCGCGTGCAGGGATTCACCCCCGAAGCCTTGAGTTTGATGGAAGCCTACCGCTGGCCGGGGAACGTTCGGGAACTGAAGAACATCGTGGAACGTCTGGCGATCCTATGCGATTCGGAGCGAATCGCGCCGGGCGATCTGCCTCCGGAAATGCGGCAAATCATGACCACGCCTTATAGTCAATCTCCCATTCCGCGTTCCTGGGACGAGTTTAAGGATTACAAGCGGCAGGTGCGCGATGCGGCCGTTTTGGAAGTGGAACGCCGGTTTTTGATGGATGCGCTCCAACGGTCGGGCGGCAATGTCAGCCGTGCGGCGGAGGAAGTGGGTATGCAGCGCACCCAGTTTCACGCTCTGATGGCGCGGTATGGATTGACGGGGGATGAATGACGCAATACTAACCAAAGATATTTGAAATTCATGTATTTGCAAATTCTATCAAGGCTCCAAACGCATTCTGAGAGATAAACTCGCAGAATCGCCTTGATAGAATCTTATTTGCCATGCATCCCCCCACGGCTCCATCTCTCTCAAAACAGGTTGATCGTGCCTCTTATGGCGCGGTTCCGTCCGCTCCCAATGCTTCGCTGGGAATCGAGGTTCCCGGCGGCAGGGGAATCAACTCGAAATTATCAAAGTAGACGGTCACGGGGCCGGATTGCGACGCGCCCGCTACTGCCTGCAACAGGGGAACGATGCCGTTGCTCGGCGCTTTATAAACCATCACCATGCGCTTATAGGCTCCATTGAATATCTTGCTGTCGGCGGGAATATTGGTAGCCACCGAACCGTCGAACGAACCGTCCATCGCCGCCAGGGCGATACTCGCTCCCCCGCCGGTGGAACGGACGCTCACACGCAATAGCGCTGGATATCCGCCTTCCACGTTCACGTAAGGCCCCATTAGCAATACGGCGTTACCGGGATTTAAAGTCACATTAACTCCCCGCCCGTTGGTTGCCCCCGGGAACGCGTTATCGGTAGGAATCGCGCTGATGAGGTTCTGCGCCAAGGTAAAACTGCCCGCGAAAGGAAGCTGCGCCACGAATTGTTCGTGCGCCAGTAGAGGCCCATCGAAATCGGCGGTGAATAGGGCGGCCGGTAAAGAGCCGGATGGAGCCGTACTCGTTGGCGTCGGTTGCATCGGAACCGGTGTGGATGTCCGGGTGGGCGTTGGCGTCGGAACGGAAGGCAACGGCGTGTTCGTTGGAATGGGTTGAACCGGAGTATGGGTAAAAGTCGGTGTAAAAGTGGCCATCGGCGTGAAGGTGGCGGTCGGAGGAGCATCTGGCCGAGTCGGCGTCACCAGTAACGGCGGGGTATTGGTAGGCGTTGCCGTATTGGTGGGCGTCGGGGTATTGGTCGGAACGATCGGTGTCGCCGTCGGGCGTACGCCGACGGGGCCGTGTTTGAATACGCTCAATGCCTCGTCTTCGGCCAGGTAGACGTATCCATCGTAGGCAATCACATCTACTGCCCCGACGTAATTCTGCACGTCGTACCGGAATATCTCCTTGATATTGCTGCGGATCTGGCAATCGAGAATCCGCAATCCTCCCTGGATTTCCAGGTAATCGGATTGCCCGAAATAGGTCGCCACGTAGCAAAAATCCTCCCGTAAGAAGAGCCTGCCGTTCTCGCTATCCCGGTTCATGGCGACCGTTTTGATCTTTTTAGGATCGTCGGGATTGGCGATATCGTAAAAAGTTATTCCGGCGAAACCTTCCGAAATCGCCAATAGACCGCCTTCCAAGGACAGTCCATTGCAGGCCTCGCCCGAATCGGTTAAGACTGTTTTAACCAACCGCATATTGGCCGGATCGGTAATGTCTACAACCATGAAGCCATCCCATGTGGCAATAAAAACTCGATTGTCTTGAAAGCGGATATCGGTGATGACGGAACTGACAGGCAGGCTCCCGATGATCACTTTGATATCATTGCTGTCATTTAACTCCACAACCTGAACGGACATATCCTCTAAACCTACATAGATATGCCTGCCCCGGGCGCGCAGGATCGAGATTCGTTTCCGTTGCTGGTCGGTGCGGCGCTCGAAAAGACGCTTGGGACTGGAGAGATTGCTTACATCCAGAA
>CAZFOX010000052.1:5525-12759 GCA_964520565.1 uncultured bacterium
CAAATTGGGATCGTCGCGTTCTTCGAGCCCCACCACGGCGATGGTTCCTACAGTTGCTACGCTGACTACGCCCGAACCGAATTCCATTTCGCTGCGAAGGCTGGGATTTGCCCGGTCGCCGATGTCGTAAATCCGCAGACTTTTCGATCCACCGACATAGAGAACGTCACCATCGACGTGCAAAGAAATCGCCGACATTTCGATCCGTTTTACCGGCTTGATATCCGCGCTTCCGGCCGGTAGTACCCAAGCCATAACGAATAGCGCTACCCACCCTTTAAGCATTCTCATGATCATGCCTCCCTGAATAACTCGAATTTTCGATTATTGTTTTCCTTGGTCTGTCTTTATTTATTAGCGATTACATCGAAGGTTTCCCGGCGACGATCCGTTCGATCTCTTCCCGGGGAAGATCGATTTTATCTCCTGCCCGGATTCCCTGTTTTTCAAACCACCCTTGATTCATCTCCAGGGCGTAGAGGCTTTTATAGCGTGAATGGTATCGTTCTTCCGGTTCCAATTTACCCTGCTGTGGCTTCATCGCTTCAATATTGCCGATCGTACCATCTTCCCGAATGAAGGCGATATCGAGGGGAATCAAGGTGTTTTTCATCCAGAAATCCAGAAAACGCGGTTGCCGGTAAACGAATAACATACCGTGATTTTCCGGCATCGATTTGCGGAACATCAATCCTTGCATCTGCTCCTGGGGTGTAAAAGCGATTTCAATCTCTACGGAAACACTCCCCAGATTGAAGGTTGCGGTATCCAAGGGTCCCAGAGCCTCCGGCGGTAGTGCCGTTTTATTCTCTTTGCTGCAACCCGTCCAAAGAAACGCCAGCGATACCATCAGTATAAAGAAAAATTGTTTAATTGTCATTTCGTTACCTTGAGGATCTATCCGTCTTTCTGCGTCATGGATCGTCAGGCGATCCGCGCCAATAAATCTCGAACGCGATGGCGGTAAGTGGCATGATTGAGGACGAATTCCTGCCCTGCCCGTGCTATCGCCTCTCGTTCGTTGGGATTCTTCAAATAATACTCTGCTTTTTCGTGCGCCTCTTCCGGCGTGCGAAAGCAGGCCAGATGCTCGCCGATGGCAAATTCCCGTTCGATTTCCGGCCGGTATTCGGTTAGCAAAAATCCACCTGCCGCCAGTACATCATACACGCGGGGATTGGTCGAATCGACGCATTGCGCGTGAAAAACGTTCACGTTGACTTTAGTATGATAGTAAATTCGGGGCAGATCGGTTTCGTAGGACGGTTTTTCGCTGGAATAACAGGGAACCAAATCCTCCGCCCAGGCCGGATTTCCCCATTCTTTCGCGCCGTAAGTAACCAGACCCAGGTCTTTGAGTGGTTTCAGGACACGTAAACGACGTAAATACGTGCTCCGTTCTTCCAGATACAACACAACGAAACCTTCGTATGGCAAGCGTTCGCGTCCCGGCGAAGCGTTGAACCGCTCTTCGAGAGTGATCGATGGCTCGGCCAGATAGGCTTCCACAATCGCATTCAGGATGGCAACAAATTCCGGGTCGCGCCCCTGCCAAAACGCCAGCACGTCCTGGAATCTCCCATGAATCCGATGTCCGGCCCCTTCCGTTCCGGCCACGGCCGCCCCGGCGCGCATTCGGGAAGCGGCCGTATCCCGGCGGCGGTGGAGAGGGGGAATCCAGGCTTTCCGCTTAAGTCATGGAGATAAGGTAAATAACTCCGGTCGAATGAGAAATACGCGTCTGTGGCTTCTAATTCTTCCCGCGAGGTCTTGACCCGTTTGGGGCTGTCCAGGAACCACAGTACTTTCCGGATCGGCAGCGGGGCCAGATCCTGCGCTCCTTCGGGCGAGAGGGTATTGCGGTTCATCCAGAGCAGAACATCGGGAAAGTGTTCGCGGGTATATACCAGCCACATATAAGGATTTAAAAACCGCAAGAGACGCCGGTTGCCCCGAAAGGTTTCCACTTGGCATCCTTCTTCCTTGAACGCCCGTGCGATGGGATTGGCCAGATAGTCGTGTTCCGGCTCCACCAGCAACACTTTCCGGGGACGCGCGGGAGTTGCTGCGGCTTTCCGGTAATGTTCGCACAATTCTCCAAAATATTGCCGCGCCGCTTTATGTACCGTTTCCGCCATACCGGTGAGGGGAACCTGTAACGCATCCATCATCCGGCGTTCTTCCTCGCCGCGAATGCCGCCTCCCATGACCGACAGGGGTGGAAGAAGAGCCGAAGGATTCGCCGTAAAAAATTGCACAATGGTCTCGACGGGATTATCGGTCAGAACCAGGATGGTTCGATCCGAACGCAAAACGTCTGTCCAATCGAATAACTGTAGCGCCAAGCGGAACAGGTCGATACGATCTTCGACCAGCAACATACGCTGCGCCGTTCTTCCCCGGCGGAGGTTGGGGTAAAGGCTGAGAGGAATGTACCCGAGTCCAGGCCGCAGCACCACAAAGGTGCTTTGTTGAGTCCATTGAATCTGCCGGATTTGAGCCTCTGCCCAATGCCAGGGATTCTCCGGCCCGTGAATCCACTCCCGGTTCCCTCCGTTTCCCAATTTCGTGCAAGTAAATATCCGTTCGCCGATCCCTTCGATATCGTACTGGTCTGCCGAAGGCGTCATCGAACGCAATCGATCCGCATAGGAGGGATACACGGACTGGATCAGTTCCAGATTACGCCGTTCGATATTCGGATTTCCAAGTGGATGCATGGAATGTCTCGATTGCGATCGTGTCTGTGTCTCTGAATCCCGGGATAGCGCCGATCCGCCGTGCCTTGAATACAACTTATTCCACGCCGGATATAAATCGGAATACCGCGCGCCATTCTTCCATTATACGGAAGGAATTTCATCGGAGAACCCCACGGGAAACGGGTGGAAAACGAGTTTTCCATGATGGTCGGCGAAGCCGCCTTGTGCTATCCTATCCAGAGAAGCTGGTTGGATTACCGTATTAAAAGGAGCGCGGCAGGTCATGGTCAGGTTGAAACGAATGGCAGGAATGGGGATGGCTGTCCTATTGCTGGCAGGGCTAGCGGGGATTCCGTCATTTTCCACAGCTCAGGCTCAGAAACCGGATATCCCGGAGAAAGAAGAACCGGGAGAGAAAGAAATCATCCCCGGAGACGTATTGCATTGTGAAACTCTGGAAGATATTAACCGAGCAAAAGAAAATGGGGTGGAATTCATCGAGTTTCGCAATAGTTTTTGGGTCAAGGTCGGAGAGGATTATAAAGGCCCGTTCCGTTATTTACGTTCGGCGCAAAAAATCCTGAACCAATATAAACTGGAGGCCATGAAAAAACCTGCCTCAGCCGCCGTGCAGGGCGCTACGGGAGTCCGGAGCGACGAACCCTTTTATAATCCCCAACTCATCCTGTTTCCTTTTGTTGAATATCTCCCTAACCGCCGTGTCGCGTTTTCGATTCCCGGCGGGCAGATGGTGGAAGCATCTCAGGTCATGATTCACCCGGAGCCCCTCGAATTTGATAACATCGCATTTGGTATGATCGATCTGGCGATGTTTGCCAAAACTCCCCCCGTTTCATCCAAAGACTCAACCCAGGCAGTTCCCCTCGCACCGCAAGCGCTTCCACGAACTTCTCTGAGTCCGCCATTGGAGAAATATTTTGCCGTAACCGGAAACGTAAGCGTACGCGAAACGGTTACGATGCCAACCGCCCCGCTGGTGTATTGGGTTGGCGCGGCGGTCGTCGGCAAAGACGGATCGGTGTTATGGCGTCAATACGGGGCGTTGGAAGCAGACCGTTCCTTCACATGCCTGGGGCGCATGCCCGAAACCAGTATTGTTCCCGAATATCTGCTGATTTTCTCTTTGGGTAAAGGAAAACTGGAATATAACATCCGTCCTTTTCCGCAGTTCCCCAAATTAGACGCTCTTCCGTACGACTATCATATTTTCTGTTCGTCTACGCTCGAGATGGGGCCGAACTGGTTTCCGCCGCTTCAGGCCGCCACCAAAGAAGAATATGACAAATTGATGGAACAGATTTACCGGCAACGGATCGACGATTTGAAGAAAAAGAGTCCTCCAGCGGCCAAGAAACCGTAATATTGAATCTCGATAAGGTTTAGAGCGACCAGTAAAAAGTGTCGAGTAAAAAAATGATACGACTTTTAGATTGCTTCACTTCGTTCGCAATGACACGGATGTATCGCAATGACACGGATGTATCGCAATGACACGGATGTTTCGCAATGTCATTGCGAGCAAAGCGAAGCAATCTACCGATGGTCCGATTTGCCAGTCGATCCATAGAATGCTTTTTTACCCGGCAATATTAAACGGTCAGACTATTAGAAGCGGGCCGTTTACAATTCTGTCCGGGACGAAAGAGCCATTGCCAATGTGGTTTCGTCGGCGAATTCCAGATCGCTGCCCGAGGGGAGGCCACGGGCGAGGCGAGTCACTTTAACCGGTTTTTCTTTCAGAATTTCCTGTAGATAGACGGCAGTGGCATCGCCTTCCATGGTAGGATTGGTAGCCAGAATCACTTCCTTGAGCGGTTCGTGAATGCGGGATAGTAGTTTGGGGATGCCGATTTCGTCCGGGCCGATCCCATCGATAGGCGAGAGCGCGCCGCCCAGGATATGATACAAGCCGTTGAATCGTCCGGTACGCTCGATGGCCAGCATGTCCTGAGGTTGTTCGACAACGCAGAGCAACGAGGTGTCCCGTCCCTCGCCCCGGCATAGGGGGCAGGGATCTTCCTGAGCGAAATTCCCGCAGGTTGAGCACTGCCGTACCGCGTCGCGCAGTTGTTCCAGCGCGGCGGCGAGGTTGCCGATTTCCGGTTTGCCGCGTTTCAGCAGGGCAAAGGTCAGGCGCATCGCCATGCGCGGTCCGATCCCCGGTAACCGAGCCAGCTGCTTTGAAACCGCCTCGACGGCGGGTATCCAGGAAAGAGGGCGTTCGGGAGTGCGGCTCATAATTCGAGTCCGGGCGGGAGTGGAATCCCGCCGGTAATAGACATCATGCGTTCTTTCACCATTTCTTGTACCCGGTCCTGAGCTTCGTTAACCGCCACCAGAATCAGGTCTTCCAACATCGCCGCGTCATCCGGATTCATGACAGTGGGATCGATCTTGATGGAGGTCAGTTTTTGTTTTCCATTCATGGAGACGGTAACCATTCCCCCGCCGGAACTGGCGCGAACTTCTTCCCGTTCCAGTTCGTCTTTCAGTTCGGCCAGTCTTTTCTGCATACCCTGGGCCTGCTTCATCAGATTGGCGATATTGCTGAAATTACCCAGACCTTTCATTGAGGACGATCCTCCTGCGATTCATGCCGGTTCCATTGATTTTGGGCCGGGCAAATGGTTCGGCCGCGCTCCGGCGACATTTCCTGTCGATTACCCGCCCGGTTTGATATCGACGATGCGGCCGGGCATTTCTTCCATGAGTTTATTGAGAATTTTGTTTTGTTGTACTTTTTCCATCAATTCTTGGCGGGAGACGGCGAGGGAGGGAGCCGTTTTTCCCGGCGAGAATTGTTCGTTGATCCGATTGAGTTCGTCACTGGCTTCACACTGCAAGGAGAGTTTCTTGCCGAACGCCTGTTGCAAAAGCCGGGAAAGTGATTTTTGATTGCTGGGACGTTCCACGGTTCGCAGCCCGAACAAATTGTCTGAGGGGATGGCGATATGTAGAACGTCGTTATCGATATCCAGAGCCACACTGTTTTCCAATGCCCCGGCCAGCATGGGTTGCTCTGTTTCCAATTCCTTCAGAAACTGGTTCCAAAGAGTACTCAGCGAACCGGAGGGTGGATGGGGTGGAGATGGGGAAGCCGCTGAGGTCGATTTGGTATCGGATACCGGCGGTTTGTTTCCCTCTCCAGCGCTCCCTGGAGAATTTGCCGTATCCAGTAAGTCATCCTGCTTTTTCGGAGAAGAGATCGAGCGAGATCCGCCGACCGGTGGTTGATCGTTGGTTGGTTGTTTGCCGGCAGGAGGTTTTGCCGGGGAAATCGGCGCTGCCAATGCCGACGAGGCCGAGTACGGTTGCGAAATAGCGCCACCGGTATAGATTTTCTTGATTAAATCCTCGATCTGGACGGCTTGCCCGGCCTTGGCCGCTTTGATGGAGGTCATCTCTATGATAATTCGGCCCAGCGGCGAATAGCGAATCCGCTGCTCGGCGCTCCATAACTGATCGGTAATATAGAGGATTTGTTCCAAGGGCGCGAGTTCGGCGGTCTCGGCCAGTTGTTTGCGGTAATCGTCGGGTACGTCGAGTAGTTCCAGATTCTGCGGTGCGATTTTGATCACGGCCAAGTTACGCAGAAAGAACAGGCACTCGGCGAGAAACAACGACATTTCCTTGCCGTGATTAGAAAGCGTTTCGATGATTTCCAGAATGGCGGGCAAGTCGTGTCCGATCAAGGCTCGGATGTAGCGATCCAGTAGATCGAATTCGATCGCTCCCATCACTTCCTGCACTTCGCTGAAATCCAACGGGCCGGAGCAGAATGCCAATAATTGATCGAGTGCGAAGAGAGCGTCGCGCAGGCAGCCTTCGGAAGAGCGCGCCAATAAGAAAAGAATCCGATCGAGCTGCGAACTCTCGGCAATTTGAATTTCGTTTTGTTGGGCGAGAATATGCCGCAGATGCTCGACAATGACCTGCGCCGGAATTCGCCGGAACGGATATCGCTGGCACCGTGAGAGAATGGTGGGAAGAATCTTTTGAATCTCGGTCGTAGCGAAAATAAAGCGGCAATGCGGCGGCGGTTCTTCCAGGGTTTTCAGCAGAGCGTTATTCGCCGCGGTGGAAAGCATATGGCATTCGTCGATGATAAAAATCTTGAATTTACCCGACGATGGCGTAAACCGCGCATTCGCGCGCAGCTCGCGGATATTTTCCACGCCGGTATTGGAAGCTGCATCGATTTCGAGCACGTCCGGATGCGTGCCGCGCGCGATCTCGCGGCAGGGCGAACATTGGTTGCACGGTTCGCCGTCCTGAAGGTTTTCACAGTTCAATGCCTTGGCAAGAATCCGGGCGGTGGTGGTTTTTCCGGTTCCCCGTGGGCCGGAAAACAGGTAGGCGTTGGCGATGTGTCCACGCTTGAGGCTATGGCGCAGGGTCCGGGTGATATGATCCTGCGCCAGCACTTCGGCGAAGGTTCCAGGCCGGTATTTGATCGCGGATACAATGAAATTGGATGCCGCCATGAGGGTGAATCCCAACTTGATTCACGG
>CAZFOX010000053.1:0-12715 GCA_964520565.1 uncultured bacterium
GGTGGAAAGTCCCAAACCCGGTCCCTTCCCCAGTTCCTTGGTCGTAAAAAACGGCTCGAAAATTTTCTCCTGAATTTTTGGATCGATCCCGCACCCCGTATCGCTGACCGACAGCATAACGTGAGTCCCCGGCCGATTGTCCGCATACTTAAAGGCGTGGCTTTCATCGAGAAAAACGTTCGCCGTTTCCAGTGTGATCCGTCCGCCTTTAGGCATGGCGTCGCGGGAATTGACCGCCAGGTTCATGAGGATTTGTTCGATCTGACCGGGATCGGCTTTCAGATATCGAAGAGACGAATCCATAACCGTTTTGATTTCCACATCCTCTCCAACCAGGCGGCACAGCATCTTGTACATTTCCTTGATCAAGTTATTCAGGTTGAGAATTTGCGGCTGCACCACCTGGCGGCGGCTGAAAGCAAGAAGTTGACGGGTCAGCGACGAAGCCCGATGCCCGGCTTTTTTGATTTCTTCAATCTCCCGATACAGCGGATCCTCTTTTTTCAGACGCCGAAGCGCGAAATCGCTGTACCCTTCGATTACCATCAGAATATTGTTGAAATCGTGTGCGACCCCGCCCGCCAGACGTCCCACCGCCTCCATTTTCTGGGATTGGATTAGTTCCTTTTCCAACTTGATTCGTTCCTCGATCTCCTGGGTCAACTTTTCATTGGCCAGCAACAATTCGGAAGTGCGTTCCTGTACCTTCATCTCAAGAATCCGGTTTTGATCGCGAATATCTTTCTGAAGTTGGCGCAGTTCCAGATGGGTCATCACGCGGGCATGCACTTCCTCCGCCTGAAAAGGCTTCGTGATATAATCGACGCCTCCTACGGCAAACGCCTTGATTTTATCGCCTA
Source organism: uncultured bacterium (assembly GCA_964520565.1). Taxonomy (GTDB): domain Bacteria; phylum Hinthialibacterota; class Hinthialibacteria; order Hinthialibacterales; family Hinthialibacteraceae; genus CAZFOX01. The sequence goes on from CAZFOX010000053.1 coordinate 861, forward strand.
ATTCGTCGAGAGCGCTGATGAAAATGATGGGAACGTCGCGAAGACAATCGTTAGCCTTGAGACGCCGGCACACTTCATAGCCGTCCATATCGGGCATACTCACATCCAACAAAAACAGATCCGGCGGTTCGGTTATGGCTGCCTCGATGGCCAAAATACCGCTGAGGAAAGGACGGACTTGATATCCTTTCTTCTTGAGCAATTCGCTCAACAGGCGAAGGTTGGCTGGAGTATCATCCACAATCATGATATTCGTGGTGTTTACACGTTCTGATGATGAATCCATTTTTCATGCCGCCTTTCACGGATTGGGGCGATTTTTTTCCAACAATTTCCTTAATGTAATATAATCGAAATCGTCCGTCAGCCGGATCAAATAATCGGCCAACGGACTATTCAAAACTCTCACTTCGTTCAGTTGATCTTGAAGCCGATTTAAGTATCCCTGCTTGATGGCCTCCAACATTCTCCCCGCCAGTTCGTCGGGCAACTCGGATACCGACTGGGAAATCCAATCCGAAGCCGGTGGCATTTCCTGCCGGTCTGTGTCTGTACCTTCATCCCGCTCCGAATTTTCATAGATGAATTGTACCGAGGTATGCCGTTCAATTTCAAGAAATAATTCTTCCTCCCGGAAAGGTTTACGAATATAACCGTTGGCGCCCGCTTCAATGGCTTTGTTCAAATCTTCCACCAAAGCGCTGGCGGAAACCATTAAAATCGGTATTTTAACGTCTTTCTCGATCGCCCGGATACGCCGCATGGTTTCACAACCATCGATCCCCGGCATGACCATATCCATAAAAATGATATCCGGTTGCCAGTTGGAAAATTCCTCCACAGCCAGATAGCCATTCTCCACTTCCCGTACCGCGAATCCGACACGGATTAGCATGCGCGACAGAAGGTCCCGGTTGGTATCGCGATCGTCGACGACAAGAACCCGCAGAGGCTTTTGTCCGGGGGCCATTCGTTCGACATGACGGGTAGAAATTGTCTTGATTTTCAGTTCATTTTTGTCGCGTATTTCCGCCTCAAACTCAAAACAAAAAACACTCCCCTTCCCCAGTTCGCTCCGCAAGGTCAAGTCTCCGCCCATCAGGCGTGCGTATTGACGGCTGATAGGCATCCCCAGCCCCGTCCCCCCTTTGTTTCGGCCGCTCTGAGTTTGTTCGAATTGATTGAAAACCATTTCAATCTCATCCGGTGCAATGCCGCATCCCGTATCTTCGATTTCGATGACGATCCGGCATGTTGGATACGAATCGGCTATGGGAATCACCTTTTCTCCCCGAGCTTCTTTCAATGCGGTGCGGACGATGATTCCACCCGCATCGGTAAACTTCACGGCATTGCCGATGATATTAATCAGCACCTGTTTGATTTTCCCCTCATCCGCATTGAGTATCCGAGGCACATCGGCGCCTTGTTCGATCCGGAGAAATATTTTTTTCGCTTCGACCCGGCCATGAAACATCAGCCCCAAATCTTCCAGGAGTGAAAACAAATCGAAGGTTACCAGATTCAAAGTGATTCGGCCCGATTCGATTTTCGACATTTCCAGTATATCGTTAATCAACGACATCAGGTGTTCGCCGCTTCGATTGATGATTTCAATAAATTCCTTCTGCTGTTTGGTAATCCCCGGTTCTCGATACAGCAATTGCGAATATCCCAAAATCGCGTTCATGGGAGTTCGGATCTCATGCGACATATTCGCCAGAAACGTACTCTTCGCTCGATTCGCTGCATCGGCGGCCTCTTTGGCCTTTTGCAATTCCTCCTCGGTTTCTTTTCGGGTGGTAATATCATGCGTGACCACTACGGCATGAGTGATACTGCCCTTTTTATCCCGGTAAGGAAAATACGTGACGTGACAAAAACGCTTCCCCACCCGGGCCAGATTCAACCAGATTTCATAACTGAATTCCTCTCCCTGAAAACACCGGTCAAAATTGGGTTTGATAAAATGTTCGAACGTTTCCGTTCCCCACACGTCCGCGGCAGAATACCCAATAATTTCAGCACGATTCTTGCATATCAGCCAACAATACTCATCGTTCACGGCTTCATAAATATAATTCCGATTGACCAGGCTCATCATGACTTTCACCGAGTTGGTGATAAATTCGTAATGATGAAGCTGCTCGTCCTTTATTTTATGCTCCGTGATATCCGCAATGACGCCGTCAATCCATTGTATTCGGTTGTTCGCATCGAATTGGGCCATAGCCGTGCACGAAGCCCAAAACGGTTGGCCGTTCCTTCGCCGTAAATGCAACTGCTTGTCCACAACGGAACCGTTCCGCCGGATTTCTTCCATTAAGACCTTGCGATCTTCCCGGTCGCAATATAAATCCGAGACAGAAATCTTCATGAACTCTTCCACGGAATCGAAACCAAAGATGCGAACGATGGCCGGATTGGCCTCCAGAAAACGGCCTCCCGAATCGCCGGTGTTCCGGTATACACCAATATTCAAGTTCTGAACAAGTGTCCGGTATTTCTCCTCACTGATACGTAAAGCTTCTTCAATCCGCGTTCGTTCCAGAATCTCCCGAGCCAGACGACGGTTCCAATAGAAAAAGATTCCCAGTACCACAACGGAAACAGAAACAATCATCAAAGAAATACGCCATACCATTCCCCAATCGACGTGATGCTCAACCTGAACCTGTGTCCATCGATCTTGAAAACGCTGCTTCTCCGATTCAGAAATCGTCTTGAGCGTTTTATCAAGAATAATTACCAGTTCCGGCCAATCTTTTCTCACACCAAATGAATAATCGAGTTGATAGGGTGTTGTCGCCGCAATGCGAAGATTCTGCAATCCCAGTTTCTTTATGACATAACGAATCGACTCCAGATCGCCGACAAACGCATCCACCTTTCCCTTCGAAACCCCCAGCAGGGCTTCTTCCAGATTGCTTACAAAGGTAAATTTCTTCCGAGGATAATCGCGGCCTAATAGATCCTGAGAGGCGTAACTCTCGATCAGCGCCACTTTCAAATCAGGGAAATCGTTTACATCTTTCACAACTGGAGCGTCTTCCCTCGTCAGAATCACCAGGGGAACGCGAAGGTAAGGTTGAGTAAACAACAAATATTCCGAACGGGCAGGCGTTTTGGCAATACAGGGCAAAACATCGATTTCTCCCTTTCGGGTTTTTTCCATTACCTCATTCCAATTCGCGGCTCGTTCCGGATGCATCTCCACAGTCAACCGCTGATTCACCAGGTTCACAAAATCGGATGCAATCCCGCTATGGGTTTTGGTCGCATCCATAAAATCGTAGGGTGGATGATGGGAATCCACACCCATCCGAATATGCCGGTGGTTTGCCAACCATTCTTTTTCCTCTGGAGTAAGGATCGTATCGGGCATAAAAATTTGTGTCGCATCTTCCAGACTCGTCCACTTCCGGCGAATCGCACCGTATTCTTCCTGCGTGATCGAAGCCAACGCCCGGTTCAGGATCGGAAGCAATTCCGGCCAATCCTTACGGATTCCAATCGTCAAAACAACCGGATCCTGCTGGGAACGTCCCATGACCTGAAGGTTGGACAGCAGATCCTTCTCGATGGTATAGATGACAACAGCCCGGTTTCCCACATACGCGTCGGCTTCGTTACGAGACACCGCGTCCAAAGCATCGGATGTGGATTCATACTCCCGAATCGCGATTTGGGGGAAATTTTTTTGAAAGTAATCGATGTTATAAAATCCGCGTTCGATCGCAATGGTTCTGCCAATGAGATCTTCTTCCGATTCAAGATAGGGGCCATTCTTTTGGCCAACGATAACATGGGGAATAATCAGATACGGATTGGTAAAATGAAAAAAAGGTTCACGTTCCGGCTGGGGAGTGATATCCATCAGAGCGTCGAGATTTTTCTCTTTCACCCTGTTGAAGTTCTCAATAAAAGGCGAGGCTTCCAAAACGAGTGCGTTCCCCAATTTCTTGTTCATCAATTGAATGTAATCCACTCCAATTCCTTGCAGCCGGCCGTTTTCGTCCACAAAATTCAAAGGCGGCCAGGCATTCATAACACCCACCCGGATTTCTGGATGCTCCAATAGCCATTTCTTTTCTTCCGGTCGCAACGCGAGTGTGGGACCCGATTTCTTTGAGTAAATGAAGCCATCCGGAACAGTCGCTGTCTCGGTCATCCCTAAACGGGAAAAAGTCTCGGCCGCCCAGCTATATCGCGCGGGATTCACATCGCCGAGAGGAATCAAATCTGGAACCACCATGAGATCGATCATCCGGGCTTCATATTCGAGTAATGCCCTATCGGACGATAAGGCATATTTGCTATGGATAAGATCGATCATTTCGTCTTTATGCGATAAGGCGTATTGCCAACCTTTCAGCGTAGCGCGGAGAACGCGGTCGGCTCTTCCGGGATGCGAGAGAATCTCATTTTCGGTTGTAAAAAGATTGTCCCCGTAAAAATCCATCCCATACGACTGGGGATTAATGACGTTAATCTCAACGCCACGTTCTTTCATCAGATAGGGCTGATCGGTGATGAACGTGGCGATGGCCTCCGCTCGATCCGTGAAGAAATCGTTGTAATCAAAGGTATGCTGAATGGCATCGATCTTCGAAATTCCACCAAGAATTTCTTCGATCATGGCATAAAGAGGCGCTTCGTATTTGACTCGCAAATCCATCATGACTCTTCGCCCGACCATCTCGTATGGACTGACAATACCGCTTTCCTGTTTTGAGATAAAAATCAGGGGAGAATGCTGGTATATCTGCGCCAATAAAACAACCGGTTTTCCTTCCAACCGATAAAGCAAAAGCCCCATATCGCTGATGCCGTATTCCGCCTCACCATCCAACACGGACTCGACGTTGTATTTATCGCCCTGACGCTCCCTCAAATGAACGCGGAGTCCCTCCTCGGCATAAAATCCCTTTTCCAGGGCGGCGTAATATCCGGCGAACTGAAATCCATGCGACCACATACTTAGTTGAATGGCGATTGTCTCGGTGGGGGAATGAGTGGGATTATTAACTAAATCAGAAGTACCACAGGCTTCTCGATACCCCAAAAAAGCGAGGGGGAAAAAAAGGATTAATCCTTGGATAACAGTCGAAAAAACACCGATTAACCTGAATACGACCCAGTATTTTCTCATCCTTTTTCTAACCGGTCGATCTTCATGAATACTTGGATGAAATCGAGAGAGAATGCGATAAAATGACATGGAGTAAAAATCCCATCTCTTTCAATTTTCCTTCTGGTATGAACCTTTCAAGGCGATTCTTCAAGTTGATCTCATCGAATACGTTGTGAGCCTTGAAAGAATTTGCAAATACATGAATTTCAATTAGTTTTGACTAACTTTATATTATATCACCTCACGGGATTATATAATATTAATATTTTACAATTTTTGTAATATGATTCTCTGCCCCCTTCTGTCCGAATACTGCCCTGTTCTGTTTCCTAAATAATCTGTTTTCTTTATCGATTTGAATGCAAAAAAACCGGAATTGAAGAGAGGGATGGAAAGGATAAACAAACGAAAACCCCTGGTTTCCCAGGGGTTGTTTTTTTCCAGCCAACGGAGGGACTTGAACCCTCGACCTACGGTTTACGAAACCGTTGCTCTGCCGGCTGAGCTACGTTGGCATTAGTGTCTCTGGCCGATAAACGGTATAAAGATTATCAGAGAACGCCAAACGGTCAAGCCGCTTAGACCCCTGAAAAATCGCTTATTCCTCTCATTTCTACTGGGATTTGAAAAAGCGTCCCATCCGCGATAGAAAACCATCGGTTGGAGGTGGACTCACGAATGGATTTCGGTAATCCAACAAGATGGAATGGCCAAAATCGCCGCTATGGCATGGATTGCTACACCACTCTCTCAATTCTTTCGTGGTCGTATCAAAGGTATACTGCGCTTCGAAATACGCCCTCGCATCCCGCGCGGTCTTTTCTAGTTTTTCCGGATGATTGGCGTAAAGAACGATCTCGTTGGCCAGGGCGGCCGGTTGTTGCATGGGAGCCGTGAAGGCAAAACCTTTATAGAATAAAATCTGACTGATTTCCGTCCCCAACGTGGTCAGTATCGGGATTCCGCGAGCCATAAATTCAATCAGGCGGTTTCGCGCTCCGATTCGAGTTTCGTAACAAGGACGGTCAACATTGATGCCCAGATGAGCCCGATTCATACAGGATTCCAATTCCTCTCTCGAAACCCATCCCCGCAGATCAAACCGGTCTCGGAATTTAGACTGCTCAATCAGGGCGGTGAATCGGGGATAGGTTTTATCATCATGTCCCTCGATGCTTCCACCGGTGGATAAAAAGCGAATACGATTATCTTTCTCCATGGCCAATTCGAGAGCGCGAAAGAGCGTATCCACATCGCACCATAGGTTGTACCCCCCGCTGAACAAAACAACGAAGGGATCTTCCTTTTTTCGGATTCGCGGCAGGTAAGGCGTCTGAGGATCCCATGCGATCGGAATGGTGACCGCCAACTCTTCTCCAAACGTATATTGATTTAACCGCCCCATAGTGCCCAGTTCGCCGACCAAGGCCATCCGTTGGCGTTCCGAGGTTACGGAAAAGCGATCCGCTCGGAGAAGCGCGAGCCGATGGATGTTCCAAAAGTGATGCAGATAACCCGATTCCTGGTAGTGATATGCCTTGGCTTGCGCTTCGCCCAAGGGATAACCATGAATATCGGCCCAGACGGGGATGGCTCCCGCCACCTGCACCGCTCGAGAGGCGGGATAATCGCACGCACCGATCAGGGCATCCGGACGATAGCGATCCAGGATACTGTGGAGATAATGGTCGCTCGCGAAACAGCGGATTTCATCCACATTCAAGTAGGTCAACGAACCGTCCTGCCGTACTATTTCAGCCGGTTGCCCGCCAGAATCGCGATCGGTAATTCGCATGCAGACGAGAGTCACCTCGAAATCGGCATCCAATAAGGACTTAGTAAAATGCCAGGCTCGATTGCCTCCACCATGAAATTTGACAGTTGACTCGATAGCGATAGGACCGATTCCCAATATCACGATCTTTTTCATGAAGAAGAGTCCTCCACCGTTTCCACCGCTTGTAGCGAAGATGATGACATTGATTTTTGAGAGAGAAAATCACGATACTGTATCGAACGGGATTGCAGACCGGAGTAATACAGACCGTGATTCTGCAAGAGTTTTTGAATCTCCTCCTTTTGCGAATTCGACATTCGGATTGAAGAGGGAAGACGCGAATTTTCCGATAACCGGCGAAGAATCTCAACTGAACCGCCACTCATTCGGATTCCATCACGCCCACATGCGTCGCAAAGAAAGCCACCATCCTGAACCCGATAAAACCAGACGTGCGAGGACGAACGCTGGCAGTTCCGGCATTGCCCGATTTGCGGTTGCAGACCGGCGTCGATCAGTAAGTGCAACTGATAATAGGATAGATCTTCGATTCGAGGAGGATTCTGATTCCATTGATTGAATATATCCAGCAACAGCCCCCAGATACGTTCGCTGGATTGAAATTCTCCGCTCAGGGCATCGATCCACTCAATCAGGTGCGATGTATAAGAAATACGGTTCAGATCGCTCTGAATGACATCAAAGGACTCCATCAAAGACGCCTGAGTTAACGTCCAGATATCCTGATCGTCATATTTGGCATATAGAATCACTTGAAGTCGATTGAAGGGTTGCGTAATTCCCGCGAATCGGCTGGAAGATTTCAGCACGCTTCGGGTGGAGGCAACGATTTTCCCGCAAGTCCGCCCCCATAAAGTGACCAATGCATCGGCATCGCGCGTCCTGCGTCTGCGCAGAGTAACCGCTTCGGTATTCAGTAATGGCATTGCATCTCCCTCGCGTGTTTCCTTTCAGAGAAACACTGGGAATGTCTGAATTCGTTTTCTCAGCCGTTTCAGACAGTATAACACGATTGCAGGCTTTGGATATTTTCGTGAATAAAAAAGGCGGCTTTTTTGCCGCCCGCTACTTCTTTCGATCGATCGGATCAGAAGGATACCTTGATACCCGCCCGGACAAAATAGGCTTGATCGTCGTCCCCCAGTAATTCTTCCGATGCTTCGCCCGGAATGAAAACGCCACCACCAAAAAAGGTGTTCAGGTTCTGATTGAAGCGGTAATCGATTTGCGAATCGATTTCAATCCCTGCATCGTCTTTCGTTTTTTGACCGTTCGGCAGGACGAGTTTTTCATCCAACAGGAAATAATAAAAATCCAGCGATAAGGCTACTTCATCCAAAGGATTGAATCCGCCATACACATTAAAAACATGCATATTGGTGAATGGATTAAACGGATTCAACCGGGATATTTTTTTGTTCAGGCCTTCGAAAATGGAACCATACGTTTTCCCTTCAAAAGGCGCCGCAAAACCGCGCATGGAATTCGCCAGTCCATCCTGTTGCAAATAGGAATACAAAAGACCGACATTCGGCGACAGATTCACATGGGGATGATAATTCAATCCTGTCTGGAATCCGAACGCGTCCGATTCCAATGAAATATTCCGGTCGTTATTTTCGAATTGGTATGCCAATTCCGCTTTGTAGGCAATTTCTTCCGTAATGTCCCCCGCCGTTCGCCCTCCTACAATCCATTTATCCCCTTCAAAATGAAGGCTTCCCAGCGGCCCATCCTGATCGTTATACGTGGCGTATAAATCAATCTGGTTATTTTCAAAACCAAAATACGATGCGTAAATAGCCGTTAAAGAAGCGTCTTCATTCGTGACGCTGTTTGGCCCTAACAGATCGTCTTCCACATCCCGGGCATGCAATAAATCCACCTGGGTTGTCTCGCTTTGGTGAGTGATCACAATCGCGTCAAATGGATCGATTTCGTAATCGCCTAACTGGTACAAATACAAGGGATCGTTTGTACGCGAATCGGCAATGATAAATCCCGAACCCCACCATCGGTTAAAGTCCGAGGCTGCCGGATCGTCTCCGAAATTAAGAAACTGCCGTCCGGCAGAGAGCGAAAAACCGCTTCCACCAATATCGGCCACTTTCAGAAAGGCTTCTTCAATAAAGATCTCCAAATCTCCAACATTATCATCCAGATTATTGATATTCCCGATGTTATACGAATTCATGGCACGGTCGCCTTCCAGGGTAATGCGAGTCATGATGTTGTCGTCGAGGTCGGCCTGGAAGGTGAGATGAAACTCGGTTCGGAAAAAATCGACTTCGTCATTCAACCCATCATAGAGATCGTAATTATCTCCAAAAAAATAGGCAAACAAGAGGTCTCCTCCGATATCGATATTATCCATATCGGCATGCGCAGTACCCCCAAAAAGAGCACATAGAAAGAGAACCCTGAGCCCGAAACGAATCATTCAGATAGTCCCCCTTCTTCTCAACCAAGGAAGAAGGTATTTACTCAACAATCAATGAAAACATAATCATTAAGTCCAAAACTGTCAGGTAACTTTTTGGTATTCTTCTTGATTCTTGCCTATACCCAAATAGTATCCGTGTTCTCCAATTCTTATATCGATTCAGAGAAAGAAATGGTTCACCTTTGTTATTAAAGTATGTGGATTTGTATCGTCAAGGATTTTATGTGGTTATTTTGCCAATTGTGAGGCAAAATAACCTCATATTGAATTAGGAGTGAACCGAACATAAACGGATCGTTTCATCGCATTAAAACCAGTTTTCAGCAATCCCATTCTATCCTATATATGTTATTTTGTACCAAGTCATTACTTATTCGCCTGTATCCATTCGTTACTTCTGCAACAATTTAAATCTAGGTCGATAAACGTTTCGCGATAGAATATCCAAAGAAGACAAGAAGATAACCGGGATATGATCCATCCACGAGTCTTGAATATCGCCATCATTTGCTTTTAGATTGAATGAAACCAATTACAAGTAGGGATAACTCGCTTATCGAGTTATATCAACCATTATGAATCGATCTGGTTCCACGATAGTCACTGAAAAACATGGTTTGAAACTGATTGATTTTTGGGAACTATGCCGTCCTTTTACATTACTGGCTCCGGCAATTGGATTTATTGCATTCGCTCTGGCGGGCTGGAGCGAGATGCAGGATACCTCGTTACTGTCCGTCTGGCCCGCCATGGTGGCTGGCGCATTGTCTGCGGCGCTTTTAAATGCGGCGTCGAATATCATCAATCAATACTTCGATCTGGAAATCGACCGGATTAATAAACCCACTCGTCCTTTTCCCTCGGGGCGTATTTCCATTTCCGCAGGAATGATGTTTTGCCTGATTCTCTACTGCATATCATTTTTAACAGCGTATTGGGTTGGATGGCAATTCTTTGGGATCGTCATTTTCACGGCCCTGGTAACCTACGCCTATTCCGGTCCTCCCTTTCGAACCAAGCGGCACTGGTTTTGGGCGAACTTCACAATTGCCTTGCCCCGAGGCTGCCTTCTTGTCGTGGCCGGGTGGACAGCGGTGCGGGATATCGGGGATATCGAACCGTGGCTGATTGGACTTATCTTCGGCCTGTATATCCTTGGAGCCGCTTCCACGAAAGACTTTGCCGATATCAAAGGTGACTTCGAAGGCGGCTGTATTACTCTGCCCATCCGTTTTGGAGTAGAAACCAGTGCGCGAATTATTTCGCCTTTTTTTATACTGCCCTTTATTATCCTTTTCTTTTTCGCCCTATTGGGATGGCTGAACGGACACATGATTCTGCTGATGGGGCTATCACTATTACTCATGGCATGGGGGATCTACGTCGCCTACCTCATACTGCGACGTCCCTCTGAGCTAGCCACCGAAGCCAACCATGTTTCCTGGAAACATATGTATCTCATGATGCTGGTCGGCCAAGTTGGCGTCGCAGCGGCTTACTGGATAGAACGGATTCTGTGATCTGGTCCGAGGGAATAAGGCCGTGGATATTTCTCGTCTTCTCCAAGAATGGGAATATATTCCCGATGAAGTCAATGTCCGGATGATTATCGGCAAGGACAAAATCCGTAAGATCCAGATGCGGCTCGATTTGGGTTTGTTGCAAATGGAATTTTCCGGCCGGCCGGATGGAAAACAACCGCATGGTTTTGAATCCCTCCTGGAATATTATCGCCACATGCTGGAAGATCATATTCGGGAATTCGGAAGCGAATTGGGATTTACGTTATCGAACGAAGATTGTAACGCGTTGCGGGCGGAAGCCTTGCAGTATTATTACCGCTACCTGAGTCTGTTTCACCTCCAGGAATACCAAGCCGTTGTGAGAGACACCGAACGAAACCTGCGGGTATTCGATTTCATCAAAAAGTACGCCGAAGAAGAGGACGACCGGTATTCGCTGGAACAATACCGGCCCTACGTCATCATGATGAATACCCGTTCTACCGCGCATTTACTGTTGGAGAAAAATCAACCCGACGAAGCGATCGAACGCATTGAGGATGCCATTGAACAAATCGAAATTTTCTTCAACAAAGTACACCGGCCCGATCTGATTGAGAAATGCAATGAGATTCAATTTCTCAATCAATTTGCCGAACAAATCCGTTCGCATTGGCAATCCGATCCGGTAGGGGCATTACGCGCCAAAATGCAGGATGCAATATCACGGGAAGATTACGAAACGGCCGCTCATATCCGTGACGAAATCCGCCGGTTATCCGAGTGACATCCAAATATGTTTATTTGTGATTGCCTATTTGCATTTTGGCCGCTTTGAGGGTGTTGCATAGCAACATGGCGATCGTCATAGGGCCGGGGCCTCCCGGCGAGGGACTTAAATAACCGGCCACTTCGAGAGCCGCGTCCCGATCCACATCTCCCACTTGTTTGAATTTGCCATCCACTTCCTCGAAACTG